>JACMMA010000274.1 GCA_014379275.1 Armatimonadota bacterium
CCCATGCGGAACGGGACCGGGAACGCTTTCCACGTTTTCCCTTTGTCGCGCGAGCGCAGGATCGCCGCCGGATCGCTCCGATACATGCCCGCCGCGAGGTACACGACGTTGGGATCGACGGGGTCGGGCGCGATGCTTTCGGTCCCGAAGTAGCTCGATTCGCTAAACTGGTCGTGCATGGGAACCCAGGTTTTTTCTTTGTTGTCCCAGCGGTACGCCCCGCCCATATCCGAGCGCAGATACGCCAGTCCGCGCTCCACGCGGCTGAAGACGATCCCCGGAATGAAGCCCCCGGCTCCGACCTTGACGCTTTTCCAAACATACGGGGAGGGCGTCTGTGCCTTCGCCGCGCAAGCAACCCCGCACGCCGCCAGCAGTCCCAGCAGGACCGGGACGGACCATCTCAATTTGTGCAACCGCATTGTCGTTATCCTTTACCGGATTACCATATCAACCAACGTTGGTTCTTGCAACTTGTTCTCCTCTTTTTTGTCGGGCACCCTCTGGGTGGCGGACGGCGCTAACCCGACCTGCGACAAGACCACTGTGCCAGTCTGGATCGTCGGTTCGCCGTTGAGAAATTCGTGTGGCTGTTTCGCGGCAGTCAAGCAATCGGCATTATTACCCGTCGCGACCGACTTCGCGAGAAATTTCCGCCCGGCGGATAGAGACGTATCGCCGGTCCTGTCAAACAGAATCGTCGGCGGTACCCCCTTCCACACCCGGGGACTTGGTTCGAGGATTTTCCGCATTTGCGCGAGTTTTCGGCATCTCTCGGTTTTAGCAACGAACCTCTCACTCGCGATAAAGAACCCGACGATTTTTAATTTTTTATAAAATGTTTTAGTCGTTATTATTGTTATACATAAAAGGAGTCGAGATCATGGACAGTTACACAGTCGCGCAACTGGGGAGACATTTCGGGCGCATCGGGGCGCGATTGAAGGTAGAGCAGATCGAAAATACCGGCGGACGGCGGCGCGGCGGCATGGAACCGTTTACGCTGGACGTTTCCGAAAGCGGGCGCGGGAGCCGCCACGAATCGTATATCCTGCGCGTCCGACCGGAAATCTATCCGGCGCTCGATCTCGCGGTACTCGACGTGCAACCGAAACTGCGGCACCTGCTCCTGATGGCGCGGCCCCTAGAAGGAGTCGCCGATGTCGCGGAGCGGAGCCGGTATCTGTGCGGGCACGACGAGCGGCACTGGTTCGTCGCCGCCGTCAAAAGTGGGCAGAACGCGGCTACCGGCGTCCAGGAGGCAATGGAAAGCCTGAAGCCGACCGGCGTTTCGCGCCGACAACATCAACTGCGTGTCCCGGCGCGGCACTGGAACCGGCGCAAAAATGCCGCGTTTCAGCGTCAGGGAGAATGGTTCTTCCTGCCGTCGCGCGTCTTCCCGCCGGAGTTCCTGATTCTGCGCGACGAGGCGGTGCGGCGTAGCGACGACGGCAAGCCGCATTTCGTGGAGTACCTGTACCGCGACGGCGGCGAGGAGGTGTATGTCTGTCCGCAACGCCCGCAGGGTCTGACATTCCCGCAGTACCAGAAACTGATCGCCGACCGTTCGGAAGCGCGGGGCTGGGGTTGGCAGGCGATGCGCCGCAACATGCAGGTGTATGCGAGAGGCAAAATCCGGCACGCCGACCACGCGACAATCACGCTGGACGGTTGGCACCGCGTTCTTATGAGCGGCGAAGTGCTGTCCAACCGCGTGGCGTTCCTCGACTGACGGGCGCCGTGATCGGAAAAGACAAGGAAAGCGCGGCGTTCTCCCGAACGGGACGAACGCCGCGCCTTTTTTGGTATCATAACACCGCACCGAGGTGTTCCCACTCGAGAGCTAGTCGTTGCGTGTGGGAAATGGTTTCAAACTCATTCATAGTAATCGTCAAGGAGAAATCGTCCTGCCAGTGAGAGGATGTCCATACCAATGAATCTTCTTATCTGGATAATTGCCTTCTGTATTCTCGCCATGCTGTACGCGAGGTTTGTGGAGCCTAATGTGTTAGTGGTTAGGAAAATAAGAATCGACAGCGGACGCGACATCAATAACGGAAAGCCTCTTCGTATAACTCTGCTTTCGGATTTTCATTATCCCCGGCACGCTGACTCCCGTCTCGTCAGACGGGCAATCGAAAAGTCCAATCGGTTCGATCCCGATTTAGTGTTTATGCTGGGCGATTTCTTCGATAAGAATCGGAACAATCCCGCTATATTGCCATGCGATGTAAAAACAGTATTTGGCGAAATTCGTAGTAAATTGGGAATATTCGGGGTGCTGGGGAATCACGACCATCGGTTCGATGAACAAGCCATTAGAAAAGTCCTCGAAAGCGAAACGGATATTCGGTTGATAGATAACTCCTCGATCGGCATTGAATTGTCGGGAGTTCCGATTTATATTGCCGGAGTGGGTGATTTGAGGTCAAAGGATGCTCATTATGATCAGGCAGTGCGGGACATCCCTCAGGATTCGGTGATCATTCTGCTTTCGCATAATCCGGACGTTGTCGAAGAGATAAGCGATCCCCGAATCCTGATTCAGTTTTCAGGACATACACATGGAGGACAGGTGCGGCTTCCTTTTATCGGGGCCTTAAGAGTACCCAGTAAATTTGGGAGCAGATATTCCCAGGGGCTGATTGATTGTGGGAATCATCTGCTGTATGTTAATCGGGGTATCTGTAGCATGAAACGTATTCGATTTATGTGTCCTCCCGAGGTCACATGGGTGGAGATATATTGAACGTGCTAAACCGATTGCCTGAGGCGGCGCGTTGGCACGAACCGACGCAACGCATAATCAAATTCGTAATTCGGCTATAATCGTTTCACAGGTGCGACCCACCGTATTAGATCAGAAACTTAATGTCACAAAGCAATATTAACCCTTCTTTGCCGTTCGGCATCTACTTCGAACACCCTGATTGGTACCGCCCGCTCTTCGCCGAACTGGAACGACGCGGCATCGCTTACGAGAAGATCCCCATCGGCGAACATTTCTATGACGTTTCAGAAGGGCGCCCGCCGTACTCGCTGGTGTTCAACCGCATGAGTCCGTCGGCGTACCTGCGCGGGGGCGAGTCGGCGACGTTTTACACGCAGGGGTACGTGGAGCATCTGGAACGGCTCGGGGTGCGCGTGATCAATGGCTCGACCGTCTACGGCTACGAGATCAACAAGGCGCGGCAGTTGTCGCTTTTGCGCTCGCTCGGTCTCGGGTTTCCGAAGGCGCGGGTGATTCACACCCCGGCGCAGGCACCACTCGCCGCCGAAGGGTTGCGGTTCCCGGTCGTCGTCAAGGCGAACATCGGCGGAAGCGGCGCGGGCATCGTGCGCTACGACACGCCCGCCGATCTGAAGCGGTCGGCGGAAGCGGGCGAGATCGCGCTGGGCATCGACCACACCGCGCTGGTGCAGGAGTACGTCACCCCGGCGGACGGTCGCATCACGCGGGTGGAGACGCTCGGTGGGAAGTTCCTCTATGCGATCCATGTGTACACGACCGGCGCGAGTTTCAACCTGTGCCCCGCCGACATTTGCCAGACCACGGGCGGCGTCGAGTTGGTGCGCTCCGCGTGCGCGATAGACGCCCCGAAGTCCGGCTTGACTGTGGAGGCGTACACGCCCCCGCCCGACGTGATCGCCGCCGTGGAGCAGATCGCCCGGGCGACAAAGATGGATGTCGGGGGGATCGAATACATGACCGACGCGCGGGACGGCAACGTTCTGTACTACGACGTGAACGCGCTGTCGAACTTCGTCGCCGACGCCCCGAATGTGATCGGTTTCGACCCGCACGCGCGGCTGGTGGACTTTTTAATGCGGGAGGCGGGACTTTAATATGCGCTATGGATACTGGCTACCGGTGTTCGGCGGATGGCTCCGCAACGTGCCGGACGAGAACATGGACGCCTCATGGGAGTATTCCCGCGACCTGGCGATCCGCGCTGAGGAGATCGGGTTCGACATGACGCTGGTCGCGGAG
>JACMMA010000275.1 GCA_014379275.1 Armatimonadota bacterium
CCTGCAAACCGATTTCGGAGCACAGCCGCAAAACCATCAGCGCGTTGTGATCGTTCGCGGCGACAATTGCCGTCGGGCGATCGTCCGAGCGGAGCAAGGCACGAAGTTCGGCGGTCAATAGTTCGACGTTCTCCGATTCCCCGATCACCCACGCACGGTTCGGCGTGACTCCTGCCGCGAACATCGCGCTAAGGAATCCATTCTTTCGATACTCGAATGTCCCCATTGGCAAACCGCCCAGGAAAAAACCGATCTTGCGGTGCCCCAGTCCGACCAGATAGCGGGTCGCCGCATAAGCACCGCCGAAACTGTCCGAAATAACACTTTCGAAACGGCAGTTCCCATGATGGTTGTCCACGAGGACAACCTCCTGCATATGATCACTAAATGCCGACAGCACCTCGCGGTCAGCGACACCAACCAAAAGCATCCCGCCGATGGATTTTTCACGCACCATTCGCGGCGACTCATTGAACAGACGATGCCGGCTGGTCGTGTGCACCAACAAGTTGATCCCTAGCTCGGAAGCTTCCGCCTGTGCGCCCGATAAAACCGGTGCGTAGAACGTGTTCGCGGATAGCGTGTCGAACGAATTTTCCGTGAGTGTGAAGAATTGAAACCCTATTGTGTCCGGCAACAACAACTCGCTACGGTTCCGGACTTGCGTCCCCGACTTCGTGCTTGAGCCGCTTAGTCGTGGCGGATGATATTCCAATGTCCGTGCCGACGCGAAAACACGCATCTTTGTGTGCTCGTTGATTAAGCTGGGTGTACCAAATGCGCGGGATACCGTTGCGGGTGAGACTCCGGCATGCTTCGCCACCTCGCGGATACTGGACATGAAACAAATATACATCATCATGAAACAAATGTCAATTTTTCATGAAACATTTTTTACCCGTCTCATAGACAGGTAAAAAAAGTAGTTTGCAGCCCATGCAAGATGCCGGTGGGAATACGGGGTTAAAACGAGATGGTAGCCTCCTATGAAGACGCCATCTCCGCATGACCAGACGAACAAAAAACCGCGCTACTAGCGAAACATAAGTAGCGCGGTTTTTCAAGGCTCTCTATGAACAGTTCTTACGGTTGAGGTTTAGCCCAAGGGGAGACCTTCTTGGCATTCGATGTAGCGCTGCGAGACCGACCCATCTGAGCCATCGCCTCCATGGCCTCTCGAGGGGGGGCGGTTCTCTGGAACATAGTCAGCTTCTCCGCTTCCGTGAAACTCGACCGCGAATGGGACCACAGATCCGAATCGGAGTAACGAGTAGCCAGAAACGAGGTCGTACTGGACACTATCGCGAATGAACCAATCGCACTCAAAACGACTCGCATCGTTCGCCTGCTTTTATCTGTTGTTTTTTCCATAGATCAATCTTAGCGTAAGTCGCGTATCTTTGTCAATGCATACTAGCATATGCATTATGTCGGCACAGGGCTTGCAGAGCGGTTTGGCTATATTTCCTCGGACGTTTATTTCGGCGGGTTTGTCCAGGGAGACGTTTCCTTGCCGGTCGGTTTCGCCAGGTTTATACTTTTTCTCGCTTCGTTCGGGGCGACCGTTTTTGTCGTCATCGCCTTTTTCTCCGTCGTCGTAAATTTGGCTGCTTCGCTAGAAGGCGTCGGACATCCCGCCGTCATCAACAGCGTGGGGCCAATCAGTGCCAGGAGTGCGGTCGTCACGAATCGCTTCGTTCGCGTTTCATAATTTGTTGTTTTCATTGATGTAAATACCCGGTTCGAAGGACGCACTCGTAGTCAAGAGTGCTCTCGTGCCAGAGCAGTTCGGGTTATACAGAGACGGTTGTCTTTGTATATCCCGAACCGCCCGCGAGATTATTTGCGTTTTGCATTCCACATGTTCAGTTCCGGTTTGTTGTTCGGGTCCGGATTCGTGGCGGACGGCTTCATCGCCTTGACGTGACCGTCGATGAAGGCGAAGTTAGCGAAATCGGAATGCACCGCCGTGACTGCGCCGTTCGGACCAGACGGATCGAACTTATTCTTCGTCGCCGCGCGGGTACCATCCGGGACTGATTGCGGAGCGATCGGAGTGCCGTCCCAATCCGTTTCCCAGCTGGGTATGCCGGTAATCATTGCCCCAGGACCCCAGTTGTACGCGTTCCCGACAGTCTGCTCGACAAGCGGATACACGTGATTTCGCTCCGTCACCAGAATAGATTCCGCGGGACGATTCACGCTCGCCGTCGCCGTGAAGCCGTCGTCAAGAAGCCAGTGGTCGTCGGCCGGGGCACTTTCCGCTATCGTTATCCCCATCGGACCGTCTACTTCGTTGATGCTCCCGTTCCATCGGATGTATCCGTTCGAAACATAGGAAGTGCGCAGACCTGCCCAGCTTTTGTTGGCTACCGGGTCGCCGCCGGGGTCGGACGGGCACCGAAGAACGTCAATGCTCTTCATATAAGGGTAGGTTTGCCAAACCCAACTGGCCTGCCACCAGTTACTCTGCAACCCACACGGGAAGATCTCATCATAATCCTGGGTGTATTGAATCACTGCGAGACCGATCTGTTTCATGTTGCTCATGCACGAGGCTTGGCGAGCCTTTTCACGCGCCTGGGCGAATACGGGAAATAATATCGCGGTGAGGATAGCGATAATAGCGATCACGACGAGCAGTTCGATAAGTGTGAACGCGTAGCGTTGACGATTGTTTTCCATTGGGTTTTACTTCCTTGTGTTATGACTTCATGGCAGATAGGCAAGTTGCGCGACTGCCAAGCGTTGAATTTCTCCCTCATTATTAGTCTCTCATCATGGGGACACCATACCGGGATACATTCTGCCATCTCGCTATCCAAGCAATTACCATGCCATACTGTATCAACTCGACCCCATTTCATGAAAAAAACTTGTTCCATTATGGGAAATCTAAGCCCCTGTACAATAGGCAGGTGTGATGCCACAATGGCTGTTGTCCCCGAAACAAAGAGGTTCTATTTCAATGGAAACTTGTGGTGAAGAAGCAGGGACATAAAATGCGGCGTTTGTAAGTGTTCGATGTAGAGAAGGCGGTTACAATATAGCGGCTATCGTCTTTAAACAAAGTAAAGCCGCCGACATAGAGCGACTTACCTCAGTCCTCCAAGCAGAGGACAGGCGATCACAGTGCGGCTACCTATAACAGGCTTTGAACCGGACGTCATGCGGAGCCCCATTTATTGCGGACAGGTTCCGATGGAAGAGTCGGAGGAACGGGGAACATACGTACCTATCGGGTTGAGCGAAATTCATACTTTGTTTCCCCTCCCCTGTCACGCCGCCCTACGATGACAATCCGGAGATTCAACAGTTCGTTGTACCGTCATCTTTCTCACTTCTGTGGCTTATCCCAGGGAGACTTGTCATCCCCGGTGGGCTTGCCGGAATTGCCTTTTGCCATGAAATCCTTCATCCCCTGTGGGGGAGTCGACTTTGTTGTCATAGACTTCTTTTCCGCTTGGGTTAATTGCTTGCTATTGCCTGGGTCCTGACAGCCGGTAGCGACCAGAGAAAAAGCAAGCATTAAAACGGATGGAGTAATCACCGTCCGAGGAAAAGGGTACGAAGAACACACTGTAAATTTCATAGAACGATACCTGTCTTTGCCAGCCACAACACTAGGGCATCCGGCGTTTTTATGACGCTCCGGCGACGAGCAGTCATCTGCTCGTTGCCAGAGACATCTTGTTCCGGGTTATTTGCGTTTGACGTTCCACATGTTGAGTTCGGGGTTGTTATTCGGGTTGGGGTTTGTCGTGGTCGGCTTCATCGACTTCACGTGGCCGTCCACGAAGGCGAAGTTAGCCCGGTCATTATGTATCGCCATCACGCCACCGTTGGGACCAGCCGGGTCGTATTTGTTCACGGTCACAGCGCGTGTTCCGTCCGGAATCCGGCTGGGAGCAATCGGAACGCCGTTATCAGCTTCCCACCATGTCTGGCCGCTCAGGAAGCAACCCGGTCCCCAGTTGTAGGAATTACCCGACGACTGTTCTTCCAGCGGGTAAACATGAGCCCGCTCCGTGAGCATGATGGACTCGGCGGGGCGGTTGACATTAGCTAATGCCTGGACACCGTGATCCTTGACCCAGTTCTGTGCCATACCCATGACACCACGCAACTCGTTTTGACTGACGCCGTCCCATTCGATCAGTCCGTTGGACACGTAGGTAGTGCGGAGATTCGGAAGCCAGGTGAGGGACGCGACAGTATTCCCGACGGGGTCATTCGGGCAGCGAAGAACGTCCAAGCTCTTCAAGTATGGAGCGGTGGACCACAACCAGCTCTCCTGCCACCAGCCGTTGTGTAGTCCCTGCGGGAACGTTTCGTCGTAATCCTGGGTGTACTGAATCACCGCAAGACCGATCTGTTTCATGTTGCTCATACACGAGGCTTGGCGGGCCTTTTCCCGAGCTTGCGCGAACACGGGGAAAAGGATCGCAGCGAGAATGGCGATAATAGCGATTACTACGAGTAGCTCGATCAGCGTAAATGCATAGCGTTGACGATTGTTTTTCATTGTTTTCTACTTCCTTGTGCTCTGGCTTCCTTGTGGATAGACAGGTTTTGCCTGATGGTTCTTCTGAAACAGTCGCACTCACATAGTGAAACAGTTCGCGTTTTGCCGCGGTTATAACCGTGGCGGGCAACACGACTGACGGACCACTAAGGTGACCGGCAGTACGTGACAAATCGGCGGCGCGTCTTCTTCGCGTCGCGCGGTATTCGCGCGGCGCCCGATGCGCTCCCAAAGCCTTCGCACCGCGTACCGCCCCATAAACTCCTTGTTAACGCGTACGGTCGTCAGAGGCGGTGCGGCGTGCGAGGCGAACTCGATATCGTCGAATCCGATAACGCTCAAATCTTGCGGGACACGTAAGCCGATCTCGGCACACAGACGTAAAACCATGAGCGCGTTGTGATCGTTCGCCGCGACGATCGCCGTCGGGCGGTCCGTTGCTGTCAGCACCGCCCGCAATTCCGAGATTAATTGAGTGACATTCTCCGACTCCCCGATGACCCATTCCGGATTCGGCGCAATGTCCTCTGCAAACAGCGCGCTCAGGTAGCCGTTCTCCCGGTACTGGAATGTCCCCATCGGCAGGCCGCCGAGAAAGAAGCCGATCTTGCGGTGTCCGAGCTCGATCAGATGGCGTGTCGCCGCATACGCGCCGCCGAAACTATCCGAAATAATACTCTCGAAAGGACAATCCGCGTGGTGGTGATCTACCAGGACCATCTCTTGCGTGTAGCTACGGAAAACGTCCAGCACTTCTTTGTCCGCCGTGCCGACGAGTAGCATCCCGCCGATAGTTTTTTCGCGTACCATGCGGGGCGGTTCTTTGAGCAGGCGGTGCCGGTTCGTCGTGTTCACTAGGAGATGCACGCCGAGTTCTTGCGCTTCGGCTTGTGCGCCCGACAAAACCGGCGCATAGAAAGTGTTCGCGGAGATGGTGTCCGTTGTTTCATCGCCGGGCGAGAAGAACTGAAATCCGAGTGTATCCGGGAGGAAAGATGCGGACCGCTGTTGCAACCGCTGGCGCGTCTTCGCTTCACTGATAGAGCGCTGACGCGGCGGCGCATAATCAAGGGTACGCGCCGACTCGAAGACGCGGATTTTCGTCTGCTCGTTGATTAAATTCGGCGTACCAAATGCGCGGGACACCGTTGCGGGTGAGACTCCGGCATGCTTCGCCACTTCGCGAATACTGGACATGAAGCAAATATACATCACTATGAAACAAATGTCAATATCTTATGAAATTTCTTTTGTTTCATAGTGAGCAAGCTGAAACAATCGGCTACTACCCGCTCGGTGTTTCGATGACTGGTACTTCCTCATAGGGTTGCACGACGACGAAGCCGTCGCCCCGGAACAGCATCTGGAACGTCTCCCCGCCGCCACGGCCGATCAGCGTCTTGATAGAGATGTCGGTTTTGATTTCCGGTTGCAGGTTCGCAGACCACGCCACGGTCGCATTCGGGTCCGTGGAGACCGGATCATTCGGTGTGACACGCAACGTGAGCGGATGCCCGTGTGTAGTGATAGCGACCATGCCGACGCCGGTGAGACGGACCGAAAACAAACCACCCGACATCATCCCCGCCACGCGGCGGATCATGGTGATCTCATATTTCACGGTGTCCTCGAATGCCAGAAGGTCGTTGCCGGAAACGTTGATCGA
>JACMMA010000276.1 GCA_014379275.1 Armatimonadota bacterium
CCGCCGTCCTGAACGCTCAGGTGCGGCGGATGCTCAAAGACCCCCGCTCGCACGCGCTGGCGGAGAACTTCGGCGGGCAATGGCTTCAGTTCCGGGCACTCGAATCGGTCAAGCCGGACAGGGACCGCTTCCCTGAGTTCGATAACTACCTCCGGATGTCGATGCGCCAGGAAACCGAGATGTTTTTCGACAGCATTGTCCGCGACGACCGCAGTGTCCTCAGTCTGCTGCATGGAAAGTACACGTTTCTCAATGAACGGCTCGCGGGGTTCTACGGTATTCCCGGCGTGGTCGGGCCGACGTTTCGCAAAGTCAGCCTTGCCGGTACACCGCGTGGCGGGGTGTTGACGCAGGGAAGCGTCCTGACGGTGACTTCCTATCCCAACCGAACCTCGCCCGTATTGCGAGGGAAATGGATTCTGGATAATATTCTGGACGCCCCGCCACCCGCTCCGCCGCCGGGCGTGCCGAATCTGGACGTTTCCGCGGTCGGCTCGGCGAAATCGCTCCGGGAGCAGCTGGAGGAGCACCGGAAGAACCCTGCCTGCGCTTCGTGCCACTCCCGGATGGACCCGCTCGGGTTCGGATTGGAGAATTTCGACGCCATCGGCGCGTGGCGCAAAAAGGACGGCGAAGTCGCGATTGATTCGTCCGGCTCGCTCCCGGACGGACGCAAGTTCAACGGACCGGACGGGCTAAAGACAGTTCTGAAGACGGATAACGCCGCGTTCGTCCAGGGGCTTTCGTCCAAGATGCTCACGTACGCCCTCGGGCGCGGTCTGGAGCGCCATGACCGCGCGACCGTGAAGGACATTTCGAAACAGGTCGCCGCAAACGACTACCGTTTCTCACGCCTGGTGCTGGAGATCGTTGCCAGCAGGCCGTTTCAAATGCGGAAAGGGAACCGAATTCCATGAGCTTTTTAACACGCAATCACTTATCCCGGCGGTCGTTCCTGCGCGGCGCGGGCGCCGCCATCGCGCTACCGGTGCTGGACGCGATGACCCCCGCCTTCGGCGCCGTCGGCCCGGTCGCGAAGCGGCCCGTTCGGCTTGTCTTCTGCTATGTGCCGAACGGCATTATCATGAACGACTGGACCCCGAAAGCGGTCGGCTCGGGCTACGAGATGACACGCATTCTCAAGCCGCTGGAAGCGTACCGCAACGACATGATGGTGCTTTCCGGGCTTGCCGACCACAACGGGAACGAACTGGGCGACGGACCCGGCGACCACGCGCGCGCGGGGGCGTCGTTCCTGACCGGCGTTCACTGCAAAAAAACGAGCGGTGCGGATATTCGTAGCGGGGTGTCGGTGGACCAGATCGCTGCACGCGCGTTCGCCTCGGAAACCCGGTTCGCCTCGCTCGAACTGGGTTGCGAGGACTCACGCACCGTGGGCAACTGTGATTCCGGTTATAGTTGCGCCTACACCAACAGCATTTCGTGGCGCAGCCCCACCACGCCGAACCCGCCGGAAACCAACCCGCGCGCGGTTTTCGAGCGGCTTTTCGGTACCGAGGACTTCCGCCTGGACCCGGCGACGCGCGCCCGGCGTGCCCGGTACCGCCGCAGCATTCTGGACATGGTCCGCGAAGACACGCAGTCACTGGTGACCAAGCTCGGCGTGGCGGACCGCCGCAAGATGGACGAGTATCTGACCTCGGTTCGGGAGATCGAGGCGCGCATTCAGACGGCGGAGAGGGACACGCAGACGATGCCCGGGATGCAGAAACCGACGGGCATCCCGGTCGCTTTCGCGGATTACATTTCGCTGATGTATGATCTCCAGGTGGTGGCTTTTCAGACGGACCTGACGCGTGTCTCGACGATCATGATCGGGCGCGAGGGTAGCATGCGCACCTACCCGGAGATCAACATTTCCGACAGTCACCATCCGCTAACGCACCACCGCAACAATCCCGAGTTCATCGAGAAGGTTGCGCAGATCAACACGTTCCACACCGACCTGTTCGGGCGTTTCCTCGGCAAACTCAAGTCCACGCCGGACGGCGACGGTAACCTGCTGGATCACTCGATGGTCGTCTACGGGAGCGGGATCAGCGACGGCAACCGGCACACGCACGAAAACCTTCCGGTGATCGTCGCCGGTCGCGGCGACGGACAGCTCAAACCGGGCCGTCACCTCGTTTATGAGAACAACACGCCGGTCGCGAACCTGTACACGACGCTCCTGGACCGCGCGGGCGTCCGCCCCGACTCGTTCGGCGACAGCACGGGTAAGCTCGTCCAACTCACGCAGGTGTAGGACGGAGGTCCCCCTGAACTGTAGAAAAACTGCCGCGCAGTATCGCCCGGCGAAGGAGTGTTCGAATGAGAATGGTGGCAATGTATGCCCTCGGTTTATGGTTCGTGTCGGCGGTGGCGATGGCGCATGCTGCACAGACCCCCGCGCCGGTCCCGGCGGCACCGGCCCCGCAACCGCCGCCGATGCCGCCCGGTCCCGATCCGAACTCGCAGTACCGGCTCGGGCCGGACTCGATGCCGCAGGAAGGCGTCCCGAAAGGCGAGATCCGGGGACCGTTCACCCTGCCGAGCAGCGCCTATCCCGGAACGCAGCATACGTACTGGGTTTACGTTCCGGCGCAATACGATCCGTCCGTTCCCGCCGCCCTGATGGTGTATCAGGATGGGCAGGCGTTCAAGAACGAGAACGGCGATATTCGGGCGCAGAATGTGATGGATAACCTGATCTACCGGCGCGAGATTCCGGTGATGATCGGCGTGTTTATCAACCCCGGACGCACCCCCGAACAGCCCGAACCGTCCCCGCGCGACTGGGGCGACCGTACGACGAACCGCCCGACCGAATACAACACGCTCGACGATAAGTACGCGCGGGTGATTACCGAGGAGTTGATGCCCGCTCTGTACAAGGAGTACAATATCTCGAAGGACCCGGAGCAACACGGCATCGGCGGGTCGAGCTCTGGCGCGATAGCGGCGTTCACGGTGGCGTGGGAACGCCCCAACCATTTCCGCAAGGTATTAAGCAATGTAGGTAGCTTTGTGAATCTGCGCGGCGGGCATGTCTACCCGGAAAAAGTTCTGACGACCGACAAGAAGCCGATCCGGGTTTTCCTGTGCGACGGGCGAAACGATAATCGCGGTATCCGCAACGGCGTGTACGATGAGAAGCGCGATTGGTTTCTTCAGAATGTACGGCTGATGAAGGCGCTGTCGCAAAAGGGGTATGACGTTAACTATTCCTGGGGAATCAACGGCCACGGGCAACGGTTCGGCGGGGTGATTATGCCGGATATGATGCGCTGGCTATGGCGCGATGGGCCGGTGTCTACCGACGCGACCGACATGGTGGAGCGCGGTTTCCGCCAACCCGCCGCTAAAACAAACTGAATTCGTGGGGTGTTTTCTTTTTGTCCTGCGCGGACGGCGCCAACCTTACGTTGGATCGTTGTACCTGCGGTGCTCGTTACTGATTGGTAGTTGTGTGTCAGTCCTTTCCCGCGAATTCGGCGCTTCGGGCGTTCACCCTCCGGGGGTAAGCCCGCAGCGCCGAATTACCGGGAAAGGACAGACAACCCACAACCAATAAGGAACCAGCACCGCAGGTACAAACATCCCACGGAAGGTTGGCGCC
>JACMMA010000277.1 GCA_014379275.1 Armatimonadota bacterium
AGAGGCGGGAAATTCGCGGGAAAACAGCAAGGGCTAACCCGAAACGCGGAACACCTAACGTAGTCACAGCACCGCAGGTACAACGATCCAACGTCAGGTTGGCCCCGTCCGGGAGGACAAAGAAGAAACCACAAAACAGAAGGATTGCCGGGGCTTTGCGGCGAACGTAACAGAAATTTTGTCTTAAGGGGATTGGAAATGCGTTTCGATGTTAGTGGGGAAGAAATCCGCGAAAAGGACCGGCGCATCGTCGCATTCCTAGCCGAGCAGAACCTTTCCGGATTGATCATCACCGGCACCCGCAACTTCGCGTGGGCGACGTGCGGTCGAGACAACCACGTCGTCAAAGGAAGCGACGGCGGCGTCGGGCACGCGCTTTACACCGCGGACGGCGGCAAATACATCCTCTGCGACAACATCGAAGAAGCACGCCTCAAAGAAGAAGAAGGACTCGAAGCGCAAGGCTTCCGTTTCGTCACCGGGGCGTGGCACACATTCGACCCGGGCGCGGAAGCGGCGAGGATCACCGGGAGCGGGACACTCGCCGCCGACACGATGATGGGCGGCGCGAAGTTGACGATAGTGGACGGTTCCGAACTGGCACCGCTCCGCTACGAACTGACGCCCGCCGAAATCGAGCGGTACAAGTGGCTCGGCTCGGTCACCGGGGAAGCGATGACGGTCACGGCGCAGGCGATCGACCCCGGCATGACCGAACACGAAGTCGGCGCGGTGCTCGACCACTTCCTGCAGGACGAAGGCGTCACCCCGTATCTGACACTGGTCGCGTCCGACGAACGGATCGCGAAATACCGCCACCCGATCCCGACCGATAAAGCCGTAGAGCGGCTGGTCATGTATGTCACCTGTGCACAGGCGTTCGGACTGATCGCGTGCGCGACGCGAATCGTGTCGTTCGGCTCTATCGGCAGCGATTTGAAAAAGCGGCATGAAGCGTGTTGCCTTGTAGACACCGTGTTCAACCTTTCCTCGAAACCGGGAGCGAGCATCGCCGACGTTTTCGAGGCGGGACAGGAAGCGTACGCGGCGCGCGGCTACGGCGACGAATGGGGTTTGCATCATCAGGGGGGCGCGACGGGGTACGCCGGGCGCGACTACAAAGCGGTACCCGGCATGGCACAAACGGTGCGGCAGAATCAGGCGTTCGCCTGGAACCCGTCCATCACGGGCACCAAAACGGAAGACACGATCATCGCCACGGCGGATGGCCCCGTAGTTTTGACTCCGGCACCTGATTTCCCGACGGTTAAAGTGGAAACGTCACTGGGAGTGATGGACCGTCCGGCGATCTGGGAGCGGTGAGCGCGAACACGATGTCGGGTAAGGGCGGTGGGGTACAGCACATCGAAATCACTCGAATAAAAATCTGCACCACGCAAACATAAGTTCAGTAGGAATAATTACCAGTAATGGCGGAAGTTACCGGTATACGCCGATATAATGGTGCAACGCGCCGTGCGGCAAACAAAAACCGTGTCGCATTGTACAGGATTTCGCTTCAAACCGCAACAATATACGCGAGTAAAATTGTCCGTGCCGGGTGAAGCAACCGAGCCAAATCTTCAGAGCAGTATAATCAGGGGGCATTAAGAGTTATTCGATGGTAGTACCGGAACCGTTTGCGAAAATTAAAGTGATCGGTGTGGGCGGCGGCGGCACGAACGCCGTCAACCGCATGATCGAAGCCGGGTTATCCGGCGTAGACTTCTGGGCGATGAACACCGATATACAGGTTCTGGCAACCTCGTCGGCGGGCAGCACCCTGCAACTGGGCACGCGACTCACGCAGGGGCTTGGCGCGGGAGGCGACCCGGAACGCGGGCGCGAGTCCGCCGAGGAGTCACGCTCCGACATCCAGAAGGCTTTGGACGGCGCGGACATGGTGTTCATTACGGCAGGCATGGGAGGTGGTACCGGGACCGGAGCCGGTCCCGTGATCGCCGAGATCGCCCGCTCAATGGGCATCCTCACCGTCGCCGTGGTCACCAAGCCGTTCCGCTTCGAAGGACCGCGCCGCGACCGACTGGCACGGCAAGGCATCGACAACCTGCGCCAGAATGTGGACACCGTGATCATCATCCCGAACGATCGCTTGCTCAATGTCGTCGAAAAGAAAGCGACCCTGATGGAAGCGTTCAAGGAAGCGGATGACGTGCTCCGCCAGGGCGTGCAGGGCATCTCGGACATCATCACGATTCCGGGCCTGATCAATGTCGACTTCGCCGACGTCAAGGCGGTCATGTCCGACGCTGGAACCGCGCTGATGGGAATCGGGTTCGCCGAAGGCGACCACCGCGCCCTGGAAGCGGCGCAGGCGGCGATCTCGTCGCCGCTGCTCGAAACCGACATTTCCGGTGCCCGCTCCGTGCTCGTGAATGTCACCGCCGGTTCCGACCTGACCCTTTCCGAAGTGAACGAGGCGCTGGAACTGATTCAAAACGGCACCGACGGCGAGGATGCGAACATCATCTTCGGCGCGGTGATCGACCCGCGGCTTTCCGGCGCGGTGCGCATCACGGTGCTGGCGACCGGTTTTGAAAGCCGCCCGCCCGCGCAAGCCGCCGTCAAATCGTTCCCCGCCGTCGTAACCGCCCCGATCCGCCGTCCGGTAAACGCGGCAGTCCCGGTCGGCGTCGGCGCGAACGGCACCGGCGGCAACGAAGCCACGGCGGCGGAAGCGCAAAAGGAGCCGCAAACCCAGCCCGCCCGCACCGCGACGCTCAGCTCGGACGACGTGATGGACATCCCGGCGTTCCTGCGCCGCAAGTAGCCGAAGCGACGTTCCATAAATAGCCCCGCCGAACGAAGAGTTCGGCGGGGCGTTGTTTGTCGGAGGAATACATTCCTCCGACAACGGTGACCGCTTATGTGCCGATAGGAGAATGCAAAACGCCCCTTACTCGGTATACGGCACCTCGACACGCGGGCGGGCCTCGAGACGTACTTCCTTCAAACGCGGAATCCATGTTTTCGGGAATTGCGCGGTCATGGACTGCCAGTTTTTGTAGCCGTTCTCCGTATCGGCATACACCGGCGGCTTGCCTATCGCTTTCGCCCCCAGGTCGTCCAGCACAAAGTTTAGCACGGAAAAGCTGCCGTACATCATCTCGTGAACGGTGCCGTCCTTCTCGATCAGCAGGAGACGCCGCTCCTGTTTATCCGATCCCGTGTCGTGGGTCTGCACTATCGCGGTCGGCGATGTTTTTCTGCCCATCGTCCAGGATGGGTCGGTTTCCGGCGCGACCTGCACCGTGAACGCGACCACGTTGCCGTTCGATGTGGCGCGGAACGTCCGCCCTGCCGTGAATGGTATGGTGGCGATAGGGCGGAACATGCCGCGTCCCTGCCACGTGGATTTGGGCGGCTGAAACGACGCCGGTGCCGGGTAGGTGCCGCTGGTATTATTGCCGGGGAAGGGCGTGTCTTCGGGCACATAGATCAGGGCGATCACCTCTGCAGGGGCGACACGGAAGTCGTACCGGTTATGGAAGACAGCACCTCCCTGCATCTGCAAGTCACTCTCCCCGATCCCGTGAGGCAGTTGGACGCGTCCTTTCTTCAGGAGCAAAACCGGCTTGCCGCCCAGCCTCGGCGACACCCCCGGCGGCACCTGTACCTTCCACCCCAAATGCACCGATGCAACGCGGGTACTTCGCCAGTCAACCTCGGCGTTTCCGATACTCGCTTTCTCGAACGTCAACCTCGTTTCGCCTCCCTGTGCGTCCTTAGCGAGCACGATAGACCGTCCGCGCCGCATATCATAGGTGTAAAAAGGAATGCGCCCTCCGCCCAACACCGAGTCCGCGGTAGCCGGTGGATTCGGCGCGAGTGCCACGCCGCGAAACACGATCTCGCGCCGCTCTTGAACGTCCCGTCCCCATCGGTATTCACGGATGCGTCCCGGCACGTTGTTGAAATTAGCGACCAGTAGTGTTTTGTCGGTGTTGGTCTTGTGATACTGGTTGGCATTCGCCGGATGAGGTTTGCCGAGCGAGTCTATCGCGATCAGCCGGTCGGATTCCCGCGACCCTTTACGGAGGAGCGTGGTCTTAACGACCGCCCCGTCGCGCCACGGACCGGATACCGGATGTTTCGCGCTCAGTCGGGCATATTCCGCCGCACCGACGGGCGAAACGGTCGCCCGTTCTCCGAGTTTCCACACCGGATCGCCGAACAGAACGGTCGCCTTGATGTCGGTTCTTTCGTCGCCCGTAAGTGGGGAACGGTCGATACGGACGCGCATTTTTCGCGCAGGCTTTTTGCCGGTCGCGCGGAGGCGGGTGTACACCTCTAATTCCGCGTACCGTTTGGAGGGTTTCCCGCTCTCCGTTAGCCAGGCCCCGCTGACGTAACTCTGGCCGAAAGTGTCCGGCGAATGATCGAACCCGGCGGTGTACGGGACGCGCGTCCCGTCCGCCAGCCACCGAATCTTTCGCCGGGTGATGTGTCCTATTTCGGCGAAGACGCCCGGCGCGATCTGCTGTCTGCCCACGCCACTGTCGGAGCGTTCACGGGCGACGAACGGCGGCGTAACAACGGCGGGCGGCGCGGCGAAAGCCAGTGTCCCCACGACGCCCGCGACCACGGCGCACACCCCTCCGATCCCTACCAGGGTCGGGGCAGATATGCGGCTGGCACGCGCAACGTTCGCCGCCAGCACTGCGCCGATCCGCGCCGAAACGTCGGGCCGTCGCGCGATAGTTACGGCGGAATGAGGAGTACCCCGGCGACCATGCAACGCACGCACGGTTTCCAGAAGGTGCGCGGCGTAGTCGGAGGGAAGAACGGCATTCCCGGCAAGGACACGGTCATCGGCAGCGCGTTCGGCTTCGTTACGCATCGCGGCGGCAAGCAGCCATACCAGCGGGTTGGCGAAATGCAGGGCGCAAACAATGTCCGCGAACGTTTGTAGAAGATAGTCGCGACGCTGAATATGGGCGGCTTCGTGAGCGAGTACCGACTGTAGTCGCTCCGCAGACGCCGATGCCGCGAATCCGTCAGGGAGAATAATGACCGCGCCTCGTCCGATCCCCACGGTAAGTGGAACCGTTGCCGCGCTCGACTCGCGCACGGAAACGCGGCCGAACGTCAGACTGTCTACTGGTTTTGCACGCCGGACTATGTGCCAGATGCCGAAGTGACCGACAGCAAGTCGTGTGAGTAAGGCGAGGGTCAGGATAGCGTAAGCGATGGCATAAAAATGATGTGTTGGCTCTTGAATAATCGGGGTGCTTTCCGGGCGGCCCTTCTCCCGTAGAATTTCTACCTGCCCGGAGACGAACGGGGGAGTTGCCCAATCAGCGGCACGCGTCGGCGTAAACGTGCCGCCCTTGTTGCCTGCCCATCCGTACGGGGTTCGCGGAGAAACAGGGGCAGCAACATCAACGGAATGCGTCGGTACGACCGGTACCACGCGCCATACGGGAAGTACCAACGATAGCAAGGGTAATAAAACGAGTGCTGCGAACGCGAACACGCAAATCAAATGTCGCGCCGCCGCCGACACCCGTCGAACCGCGAACCGACGCAACAAAGCGAGAATAAGTATCGCGAATGCCGACACCAGTATACTTTTCAGGGACAATACGATCAGAGTCTCGTTCATGGCGAGCTTACCGTCCTTCCTGGCGGGCGGCGTCTATCACGGCTTGTAGCGCGTCGAGTTCGGCGGGGGTTAATTGGTTCGCCTCGCCCGGCGAAAGCAAAGTGAGCGCGGCGCGGAGCGGCGAGTCGGCGAAGAACGTTCGCACCACGCGGCTCAGAGCCGACTGTGCGGCTTCGAGCGCGGGGCGCGTCGGCAGGTACACGAACCGGGTGCCGTCCGCGACGTGATACACGTGCTTTTTTTCTTCCAGAATACGCAAAAACGTGCGCGCGGCAGAGTTGCCGACCTGTTCCGGAAGCAAGGCTTCCTGTATGCCGGTCGCAGTTATTCCGGCGTCCCCGGCGCGGTAGATCGCTTCCATGATCTGCTGTTCGCGCGGGCTGAGATAGGTATCGGGGTCGTTCATCATTCTCCTAAATGCTAACAAATTAGCATATGCGAAAATATTAACACCAATCGATTCGTTTGTCAAGTCACAGGCAAAAGAAAAACCGCCATGCGGGAGCATGGCGGTGGGGCACGAACCGGGCGGGGGAATACATTCCCCCGTCGCACATTCAACGCTCGATCAGTTCAATATTTCGTACCGCGTGTTGCGCCGCTTTACGTCGTAGCCCGCGTCGGTGATGAGCCGCTCCATCTCCTCCAGCGGCACCGCGAACACGCACCCGGCTTGCGAGACGACGTTCTCCTCCATCATCGTCGAGCCGAAATCGTCCACGCCGTAGCCGAGCGAGATCTGCCCGATCTTCGGACCCTGCGTCACCCACGATGCTTGCACATGCGGGAAATTGTCGAGCATGATCCGGCTGATCGCGATAGTGCGCAGGTAGTCGAACCCGGACGCGCGGACGCCGCCGAGTTCGGTGCCGTCGGGCTGGTAGTTCCACGCGATGAACGCCCGGAAGTGCGCCGGATAGTCCCGGAGCGACTCGTCCTGCAATTCGCGCAGTTTCATCAGGTGCTCGACGCGGTCGGCGAACGTATCGATGGAACCGTACATCATGGTCGCCGACGTGTGCAAGCCGACCTGGTGCGCGGTGCGCATACAGTCCAGCCATTCCTCGGCGGTGTCCTTGTAGGGCGAAATAAATCCGCGTACGCGGTCGGTCAATATTTCCGCCCCGCCGCCGGGGACCGAGTGTAGCCCCGCGTTCCTCAACCGGGTCAGGGTTTCCGTCATCGTCAGTTTACTGATGTTTTTGACGTAGATCAGTTCGGCCGGCGAGAACGCGTGCAAAAGCACGGTGGGGAACCGCTCGCGGATCGACGATAGCAACTCCTCGTAGTACTCGATCTTGAGTTTGGGGTTCAAGCCGCCCTGCATCAAAAGCTCGACCCCGCCGACCTGGACCAGTTCCTCGATCTTCTGAAAAATCGTGTCCTGATCAAGAGTGTAGCCGCCCTCCTGCCCCGGCGTCCGGTAGAAGTTGCAGAACGAGCAGCGCACCCAGCAGACGTTGGTATAGTTGACGTTGCGCCCGATCACATAGGTCACGCGGTCGGGGTCGGTTTTCTGGCGGCGCACGTGATCGGCGAGCATACCCAAGTCGTTCAGGTTCGGGTGCTGAAACAGCCGCAGACCGTCCTCGGAAGACAACCGCTCCCCCGCGAAGACCTTGTCGGCGATGTCGCCGATGTCGGATTCGGGACCACGCCGCGTCGCGTTCGCGGTGGGCAAAAAGGGGGCGTCCTCGGGTTTCGGTGCGGCAAGCGCGATCTGGCGTCGGCTGATCATGAGCGTTCTTTCTAACGGTTCGCGTTCGGTCTTCTATTTGTGAACTTGTTCACAATGTCTGATTTCAGTGTATCGCCGGGTGTGATGCGTGTCAAACGGTTCGCCTTTCGGGTTCAAGGAAATCGTTTGCTCGAAATCCGGCGAATAACGCCGCGAATGAGCCGCGCGATAATTAGTCCGCGAGGTTATCGGGTGCCCTCCGAGAGGGCGCACCTCCACCGGAGGAATGATCCTCTTGTAACCGCCAAACCTGTCAAATTTCCCGATCCACTAACCGTGACCGAGATCGGCATCATCAGCGTACATCAAAAAAAGATAGGAGCCGCTAAAAACGGGTTATGCTATGCGCAGGAAACCATGCTAAAAAGGACGAAAGTAAAATCGCTCCGCGGAAATTGCTCCGCGGAAATTGCTCCGCGACGGTTATTTAAAGTCATGGAGAGACGGTATGAAACATTGCTTTGTTCTTGCGGCTACTTGTAGTCTGTTATCAACTGGTGGGGCGGCACTTGCGCAGGGCGGGACAACGACCGCACGAATGTTATCCCCAAGCCAAGACAGTACGGCAGGACCGGGAACGTTTAACGTCACGGCAACGGGTGGGTTTACGTTCTCGGTTACGGGCGGTGCCCCAAACGGTCTCGCGGGCGTCGGGTTCGAAGGACTTATCAAAGTGGATGGCGTAAGTTGGAACTCTGTCTCCTCCACCGGGGTCGGAGGTCGGGATATAGTTCACTTGAATGTCAATGGCGAGTGGAACAAACCAAATAAAACACCCGGAACCCCTCCCTGTACCGTGAGCGACACACGGAGTCTCGTGAACGCGACGCATGCATTTGTCGCGTCCAGTAGCCTTAGCTGGAGTGTCACGGTGAACGGCGCAACGAGTACCGGGAGCACGTCCGATTCCGTCACTAAGGATTTCAAGACGGGTCCTCTAAGTACAGGCGGTGTGGTGTCACCTCCTCCAACGTTTCCCTAAACCGACCTCTTCGTATCGCACTTAGATAGCATCGACGCCTACGAAATCGTGGGCGTCGGTTCTTTCGATGAACTTTTCCAGGAGATTTCTCATGGCTCATCTGCCTGTATCGTGCGGTTTGCCCGTTGTTGCTTCGACATTGCTATTATTCGCCTCTCCTAGTCTTGCCGTCTCGCTGCAAGCGGCAGCGGACCCACCTTCCACTACTTCGACCCGGATTTATGACCAGCCCACCGTGCTCCGCAAGGAGGATAAGCGTTTGGAGCAGGTCGTCTCCGCCGACAAGCCGTGGGTGTATCTGGGGGAGTTGCTGGAGGCTCTGTCGGAACAGTCGGGCGTCTCAGTCATGGCGTCCGACTCTGATGGCGCGGCGGGCGAGGAGATGACGGCGGTGCTGGAAGCGATGCCGCTCGCGGACGTGATGGATAACCTGACTGCGCTACTGTCTCACAAAGGAGCGCGTTGGCAGTGGCGGCGGGAAGGGGATGGTAGCACGGGAAAGCCGTTCGTATACCGCCTGTTGCGCCCGGCGAACGCGGTCGGAGCGTATGCAGAGGCAATGAAAGCACAGATTCAGGCGGACTTCGAGAAGGACGCGGAGATGATGATTGCCGGACTCGACATGACGCCGGAGGAACTCAAGCAGAAGGCGAAGCAACACCCACATCTGGAGCATTTAAAAGGGGATAAAGCAACACGCCTTGGAATTGAAGCGTTCCGAGACGGTTTCTCCCCCGAAATAAAGAAAAACATACTTCTAGGTTTGGAGGGAAAACAGATACCGCTTAAAAACCTATCCCCATCGGGTTTGAAACTGAAAGATTATATGTTGGGGCAGTTTCAAAGTCTCAACCCCGGCACGGAATATCAGATTGAGGCTGCCAGCTTTGGGGTGGATCGTGACATAAATGGAATACCTACGTTGTGGATCGGCTTCGGTGATTTGGGGGGATGGAGTTATCTGGGAAGCAAGCCTCTGCGGATATATACGTTCGCCAAAGCAGGGGAGGAGTGGACGCATAGTGGGGAAAATCCGAGTAGCCCCGTGGAATCGCGAACCCTGCCGAAAGCCGATCCAATAGTCGATAAGGGTGGGGTTGAGCAACGCCTGCGCCGCTTGCGCTACATCGCCACGGAAGGCGGCGTGTCGATCCTGGCACGACTTCAGCGGGATCGCGGGCGTAGCACTACCTCCATTGAACCGTGGACCTGGACGCTCGGCGAGTACCTGTCGAATAACGATCTCGGTTACGGTCTGATGCACAAGTGGCGCAAAACCTCGGACGGTAAGTCAATCCTGCTGATCGAATATATCGCCTGGTATCGGCAGGACACCGATCCGGTAACGCCGCGTGTGCCGTGGGAGTCGGTGAAGCAACTCCGCGCGGCGCGTGACACGAACACCAACGCGTCGTTGCTCACGGCGACGCTGGGCGTCGCGTCCACCCTGAACCCGGCGCAAATGCGGCTACTGGTGCGGGGAGAGTTTCCGGTGATCCAGAAGGCGCAACGCCAACAGGAAAGATGGTTCGGTGCACTGGCTACCTGGGTGACGGAAAAACCGAATCGGATGAAGCAGGTACTGTCTCCGAAAGGTGTCGCTCTCGACGAGCTACCTTTCGATAAAATCTTTCTGATCCCTGTCGGGATGGAGAATACGGCGGCACGGTGCCGTATCGTTATCAACGACGACAAATCCGCGAAAGAAGCCTACCGGATAGAAGTGTTGGACGGTGATGGCGTGGCAACGTCTGCCTTTACCGCTCCCCCGTGGAAAGAGAACACGAACTCCCGGTGATCGGGCGTTTCCTGCGTCGCGGTACGCTATAATAATCCCATGCCGTTAACGTCTCATGAAGTCGCCCGCTACGCCCGCCACCTGACGCTCTCCGAAGTCGGCGTCGCCGGGCAGGAGCGATTGCGGAATGCGTCCGCGCTGTGTGTCGGGGCGGGCGGACTGGGTTCGCCCGCGCTACTGTACCTCGCGGCGGCGGGTGTCGGGCGTATCGGGATCGTAGACGGCGACGTGGTCTCGCTTTCCAACCTCCAGCGTCAGGTATTGTATGCGACCGGCGAAGTCGGCACAGCGAAGACCGACGCGGCTCAGTCCCGCCTTTCCGCGCTGAACCCCGACATCATTCTCGAAACCTATCCCGAACCGCTCACATCGGCGAACGCGCTCGACCTGTTTCAACGCTACGATTTAGTCCTGGACGGTTCCGACAACTTCCCGACCCGCTATCTGGTTTCCGACGCGAGCGTTCTGACTGGCGTTCCGGTGGTGCACGGCGCAGTGAACCGCTTCGAGGGGCAACTCACTGTTTTCGACACGAAGCGCGGGGGACCATGCTACCGCTGTTTGTTCCCCGTGCCGCCCGCGCCCGGCGAGGTGCCGAATTGCGCGGAAGCGGGGGTCCTGGGCGCGGTCGTCGGAGTGATTGGAACTCTGATGGCGACCGAATCTCTCAAACATCTGCTCGGCGTCGGCGAACCGTTCACCGGGAAACTGCTGACGTTCGACGCGCTTTCCCTGTCGTCACGTTCGTGGAAAATCCGCCGGAGCCGCGCCTGCGTCGCGTGCGGCGACACGCCAACACTGACGGAACTGATAGACTACGAGCAGTTTTGCGGCGCGACGTGCGACACCGCGCCGGGCGAAAGGACAAATGATATGCGTGAAATCACTCCGGTGGAACTCAAGGCAAAGATGGACGCCGGTGAAAAGTTTCTGTTAGTGGACGTGCGCGAGCCGTACGAGTACGAGATCGCGAAGATACCCGGCTCGGTGCTGATCCCGCTCGGCGAGATCGACCGCCGCGCCGAGGAGTTGCCGGACGACACCGAAATCATCCTGCAGTGCCGGAGCGGGGCGCGCTCGGCGCAAGCCCTGGGAATCCTGCAGGCGAAAGGGTTTACGAATCTGGCGAATCTGAAAGGCGGCGTCCTCGGCTGGTCGGACACGGTGGACCCGAGCGTACCGAAGTACTAGACTTACAAAAAATCATCGGGTAAGCGAAACGCTTACCCGATGATTTTTCAGTGCATCCAGAGAGACTCGAACCCCCGACCTTTTGGACCGCAACCAAATGCTCTATCCACTGAGCTATGGATGCCCATACCTCGCGCGACCATAGTGGTCATCGCGCAGGTATCGTATCATCCCACTATAGTGTTGTCAAATTCCGCGCCGCGCGGCGATTCCGGCGCACGAGACCGACTATCGGCAATGCGGCTCCCGCGAAAAGAAGCGCGGTTGCCGGTTCCGGGACAGTGACGGCGGAAATGTTGCCGCGTAACTCGCCCGTTGCCGGGTTCTGGGTGGTGTGGACGTTGAAATAGAACGGCGTCCCGGATTGCAACTCGGCTATCGTCTGCGACAGGGCGGGGCGGTTTACCGCCGCGTCGGTGAACAGCACGTCGCTAACCGTGATCGAATTCGTTCCGGTCCCCCCGGCGAGGTCGAGAACGATAGCACCGGTCAAACCGGGTGCGCCGCGATGGATGTGCGCCGCCGTGACGTTGGACGACATCCCGGAAGCGTTCAGATTGATGCGAAGCGACGATGGGCCGAGGATTTCAATGGTGCCGAACCCGGTGCCGAACAGGTTCGGCGAGCCGTTCAACGGGTTCGTAAGCGAGGCTTGTTCCTGTGCGACATCCAGATTCGCGCCGAAGAACGTCGCCTGCGCGTGAGCCACGTTTGCGGCGAACACAGTCAGCGCGATGGCGGCGAGGAAAGAGAACGGTTTTTGCATGGTTGGGTTGCTTTCTTTAGGGGAGGGTCGCCGCACGGAGTTTGAAAGGACACCCGCGCGGCGAACGCAGTGTTTTTCGATTACGGGTTCAGGCTCATATCCTGACCCGACGTGAACGCGCTGACTGGCAACACGCTTTTCGTGACGCCCGCCTTGCCGCTGTTATCCGTGACCCGCGTGGTAATGGTGACGGTGGTTTTGCCGGTCGGTACGACCAGCGATCCGCCCACTACCCAGTCGGCGGTCACGCGCACTGCGCCGGTGATGGCGTCAATCTCGCTACCGACGACGTCGAACAGCGGGGCGAGATTGATGCCCGCCGCGACCACGTTGCCGTTCGGCTGGCGGAGCGGCACGTCGAACGACACATCCAGACCGGGGTAGTTGCGGTTTGGTCCCGCAACGCCGCCGTTGGTCGCGGGGTTCGGAATCTGGCTCGGATCGAAGATCAGACCGAACGGCAGAGTATTGCCGGTTCGGATTCCGGTCTCGTTAACCGCGATCCCCGCGCCGCTCCTGTCTACCGCCGTGACCTGGATAAACTTGAGCGAGCCGTTGTTCGCCGTCAGTCCCGCCGTCGGTCCGACGGCAATCGCGGTCGGGACGCGTGGGGCGATCATGGAAACTTCAGGACCCAGCGGGTCCTCGACACCGGAAATACCGGGAAACGTGGCTACCGCCGGGGTCAGGGCTTGTGCGGAAATGCCTTTCGTGCCGTCCACGCGCACTTTGATCTGGTCGAAACCGATGCGGTTCGCCGCGTCCACGAATGCGACGGTGATGGTGACGTTGTCGATGCCTGCTGGGATGCTTTCGAGGACGTGCCATCCGAGCCACAGCGTCATGCCCGGTCCCGGTGTGTCGTCGCTACCCGCGACGTTGAATGCCGACGCGAAGTTCGTTCCCTTCGGCAACACGGTGCCGTCCGGGGTGATCAGGTCGCAGTCGAAGAACACATACAAGCCGGGAACGTCCGGGTTCGGCAAGCC
>JACMMA010000278.1 GCA_014379275.1 Armatimonadota bacterium
ACCACGGAATCGGGCGACACCCACGGCGACGGACCGCGCCGCGCCGCACCGAAACCGTCGGCGGAAGACCGCAAGGACATCAGCGGCGGGGCGGCAGCTTATACCGTGCCATAATGGGACGCAAATGAAAGCAGAACCGGCGACAGGCGCAAAGCCTCTCGCCGGTTTCGTTTTGCGGGGGAACTGTATTCCTCCGGGGAAGCGGGGAACTCACTCCGTTTTTAGTGTCGGGGACATCCCATTTCCGACACTAAAGATGGGCTCTGGTGATTTGGAAATACGGCGTACTGTCTGGCAACTTCCGCGGGTGATACAAAACGGTAAAGTAGGGGTTTTGGGTTGTGTAACGTATGTAGTCGCTTTTACTCACGGAAACTTCGTTCGAGTATAACTCTCCCAGGACATAAAAAGTATAAGCGAGGCGATAGGTAGTTTCCTCACAATCGTTGACCGTGCCGGAATCGAAACGTCCGGTGGTTGCAGTCCCATGCTGCAGAAGATGGTAATCTTTCATGGATTCGAGCAGGGCGCGGACCGTGACCATCAGGGCGAAAAATCCGACCCCAGCAATGCTTGCCACCGCAACTCGCATCCACTCTTCCACGCTTGCCTGATGACGTCGCAGGAGGAAGATGCAGACGGCAATGTACCCTATGGCGACGTTCAAAATACAGTGGTGGTGTGCTGACCATTTGGCAGATGGGCGTCTCACGCGTCGCGGGATAATATCGGTTTGCAATTCCCGCTCAATACAGTGCGTGTAGGGAAACCCTCTTGCGTACTCGGAAGCGATTTTCGGCACGGAGAGTAGTTGTTCCTGCTCGGCGGCGACCAGTACTTGTTGCATCGGTTCTGAAAATTCGAACCGCCGACTTACCATTCGGTTGCGCTATTGTTATTTCGCGACGAGGTAGGCAGCACTGCACTGAAAGTACGGCTTGCTGACGGAAGGGTCGGTCGCGTCATACAAAACCGTGAAGTACGGGTTGCCGCGCGTGAGTTCGCGGAATTGCTGTTCGCTTACATTCGCGCCCGCCGACATCTGCCCAGTGCCGACCCAATAGGTATACCGGATGCGAAACTGGCTCGGTCTCACGGAGTCGATCACCGCGCCGGAACGAACTAGGCCGTGTACCGCGACGCCTCCGCGGAGGAAATACAACTGTCGCTTCCACCGCTCTTCAAAAGCAAATATAGTTACGGCGAACAACCCGAGCGTACCCAGGCCGCCTAGAATCCAGAATCGCAATCGGTCGTTTCGTTGCCCGCCGTCCGGTCGCCCTTCCCGCCAGATCTCGCCCTGCGTACCCGGCAGATAGGTCACGGGGAAAGTATGCCCCACGCGGAAACGAAGACTCTCGGTGTCGGACACGGGTCGCTCGGCGCCCATCGTTTCCCCATCGGCTTGGAACCGGAAAGACGCGGCGTTGTTCTTGCTATGTTCGGCGTCGTCAAAAACAACCGCCTCGACCGTCACGCCCGACTCGATCATTCGGTCCCACGTCCGGATGTCTCGCTGCCCGAAGTAGATGACCACGAGAACAGCGACCAACGCGGCATTCCATAAGCAACGTCGGGCGATGAGGGTGGATGGCATCAGGCCAGCTAACCGGGGAATGTTTGCAAAGGCGAGTTCCGGTTCGATACGGTGTTTGTAATCCTGCCCGGCTTCGTCCGTCGTCGGCACGCGGGAAACCGATAGCGGCGCAGAAGGGTCGTTAAAGATGGAATATGACATGGCGGACTCGCGTTACCGCCCCGCCAGTTCGGCGGCGGTCAGTCGGAAGTACGGCTTGCTACGATTACAATCGTTTTCATCATACACAACGGTCAGATAAGGGTCATTCGGCGTATACCGCTCGTATTCTGGCTGTGACACCGTGACCGATCTGGTGCAGGCGACGGTTTTATCCGTCATGAACTCGTAATCAATCGAGTATGTTTTTGAACTCTTGTGCGTGGTGATTTTACCGGAAACGACGCGCCCTACCGTAACCAGTCCCGTTCGCAAAAGTCGCCTTTGTCCGCGCATTTCGCTCTCGAACAAAGCGATAGCGAACCCAAACGAAGCGACGGCTATAAACCCGGCGAAGAGCCATTGCCCTGACCGGGCGTCACGGCGTTGTCGGGTCGCCGTGCCGAGTTGCCATTTCTCGCCATTGCTGCCGGGCAGGTACGTCACGGAAAACGTATCGCCGATGCGAGCGGATTCGTACTCGCTACGGGAGACCGATTGCGTCCCGTAGCAAAGAAGTTCGTCGGTGGTAAAGGTGTAGCGTAAATAGTATGAGGTGTGTTTGCCGTGGCTGACATCCTTTTCCCAAACACTTGCCACCGTGGGGACCCCACGCGCGATAAGGGCGTCCCACGTCGTCAAGTCGTTGCGCCCGAAGAAGAATAGGATCAGCACCGTGCCAAACATCAGATTCCAGAGCAGACGGCGTACGGCGACGGTCCGGTCCGTCCAGCGGGCGCTACGTGGGCGGACGCCGAGGAGTTCCGGCTCGATGGTGTGCATCTGCAC
>JACMMA010000279.1 GCA_014379275.1 Armatimonadota bacterium
AGGGGCTACGGCGGAACGCTCCACCGGAACCCTTCCGTGTCCGCCCCCATAGATTCAACAAAACTACGGCGGTATTGGGGAGGTTTGACGAAGGGGAGGTTACCGTGTGTTAGGGGGGATGCGCCTGTTTGAAACCTCCTGTTGCGGACGGGAGGATTAACCAGTCACCTTTTTTCTATGTTAACTATACTTCGAAAGTATCCGAGCTATCTGTTCCTCTTTGCGCGAATGAGCGACGTCCAGAACAGATCGGTCGAACTCATCCCGCACAAAGACGTCTGCACCTGCTGCAAGAAGCAAATCACAAATCGCGGCATATCCGTTCTGAGACGCATTAAGAAGCGGGGTATTTTCCGCTAAATCTCTTGCTTCGAGATCGGCACCATGCTCTATCAGTAAGGCGACCATTTCGACGTAGCCCAGTTTGGCAGCATCGGTCAGTGGGGTACCGTTTTCCTGCGCGCCATCTATATTAGCTCCCTTCGACAATAAATAGCGGGCAGCATCGACGTAATTCTCAACCGCGAGATCATGTAATGCTGTTTCATCAATGGAAGACTTCTCATGTATCCAGTTGGGGTTCGCCTGGAGCATTCGTTCCGCTTGGGGTCTATCGGAGACAACAGCGTGAATGAAATCGTAGAAGGTCGGGGCGATGGTACCAACTCTTGTTGGACTTTTCTTTTTGGCTTTCTTACTCATCTACTTTCCCCCGGTGAACATGCATACCTGTCTTTGATAAGGTCTGTCAGAATTGAGTATACGCTAAAATGACGTCAGACGAACCTGCTCCTGAGCGTCAGGATAGGGTCCGTTTTGGCATTTCCTGACGTTACCTTTTGCGGGTTTAATACCCCACCCTGACTAAAACTATGTCCAGGGACGCTAATAAGGGCAACCGAAGAGGCGAAAGATGCCCTAAACGTGCTACGCTTTCCGTTTCGCCAAACCTCCCCGTGTTAGCTACCTGCCCCGTCCGTCTTGGCGGCGGGTGTCGGCGTGGGAGTGGTGGACGCCGCCGGGGTAGACTCGGATTTGGTTTCGGTGCTTGCTGTCGCGGGGGCGGCCTCGGCATCACCGCTCTTTTTACTGGAGCCACCCGAGGGCGCGTAGTCGTTCACATAAAATCCGCTGCCTTTGAATGAGATCCCGACGGGGTAAAGGATCTTCTTGACCGGCGCCCCGCAATCGACACATTCGGTGATAGGCGGGTCTGTAATCTTTTGTAATCGCTCGAACGTGGTCTCGCAGGCAGTACAACGGTATCCGTAGGTAGGCATAATTCGAATCTCTCCAAAACGTGTGAATGCAATCCCCATTTTAGCAGTCTTTGTCTTAGAGTGCCAGACATTTCCTGTTTTCGGCTCATTTCGGATACACTACTAATCGGCTCACTCATGCGCGTCGGTTTATTCACGGAAAGCTTCGACCCGGTCATCAACGGCGTTTCGACGTCGGTTAAGACGCTCGCCTGTGAGATGGCAAAATCGGGACATACGTCCTTGATCGTCGCGCCGGAGTACCCCGGATTCACCGACGAAGCACGCGATCTGCCCGAGGGAGTGGTTATCCGGCGAATCCCGTCCTGGCGAATCGCGGTAAACCCCGAAAACCCGTTCGCCTTCCCACCGGTACCATTTCTACCCGTACCCGAAGCGTACCGCGACGAAGAAATGGACGTCGTGCATACGCAACAGCCGTTCGGCCTCGGGCTTCATGGGCGGGTCGCCGCCCGCCGCGCGAACATACCGCTGGTCTCGACATTCCACACGCTCTACCTGGAGTATGCCCATTACGTCCCCGTAGTCCCGAAAGCGATCACGCGCAGTATCGCCACGCGATACCTGGCCGGATATTACAATACGTGTGCCGCGGTAGTGACTCCCTCGCGAGTGATGCGCGACCTGTTGACTTCGCTCGGCGTCCCGGCGGAGCGGTTGCATGTCGTTCCGACCGGGATTCCTCTCGCCCCGGTGGTGCTACCCACCGCCCGCGACCGGGTGCGCGAAACGTTCAACATTCCGCCCTTCGCGCCGATTCTGCTGTTCGTCGGTCGGCTCGCGGCGGAAAAAAACCTGGACGCGCTCCTAGCGGCATTCGCCCTGATTTCCGAAGCGCACCCGGTCCCCTCGCCGGAAACGCACCCGTTTCTGCTTTTCGTGGGCAGCGGTCCGTACCGCGAGCGGTGTGAGCGACGCGCACGCGACATGGGACTGGAAGTGTACGTACGCTTCGCGGGCTTCCTATCGCGTCAACAACTCGCCCCGATCTACGCGGCATCCACTCTGTTCGTGTTCACATCGCTGACAGAAACGCAAGGCGTCGTCGTCTCGGAAGCACAGAGTTTCGGCCTGCCCTGCGTCCTGATGCGCGGCGGCGGTGCGAGCGAGTTCGTGCGCCCGGACGAAGACGCGGTCGTCACCGCGCCGGAGGTCGGTGTATTCGCGCAAGCCATCCGTGCCCTGCTGGATAACAACGGCGAGCGACGGCGGCTCGCCCAGAACGCCCTGAACAACCCGCTCCGCCCGACGCCGGAGGGCATGGCGCAAACGCTACTGAGACTGTATCGTGACGTTTCCGCCCGCATGAAAACCGGTAAAAAAGGAGCGAGTTCTCCTCTCCGCATAGTCAACGGAATGTCACAGGGCAGCGACGAACCACGTTAATATAGGCGAAGGGCAGATTTCATGATGTGCAAAGGCGGGATAGTTATCGCGACACTTTTCACGGCCATGGTAGGGGCGGGGGGCGCGTCGGCGCAGACCACTACCGACACCAGACAACCCTACTTCGCGCCCAAACGCGTCCTTCTTCTCAGCGCGACGAAACCCTACAATAAAACCAAATTTCCGGCGGCGGAACTGGCCGTGGCAACACTACAGTCATTGCGCAACCAGTTCTTCGCGCCACAGTACCGATCCGTCTCGGAACCGGAAACAAAAGCCGCGCTCAAAAATGCCGCCGAAGGACGCCTCGCTTCGAACGCGTCCATCCGTCCCGAAAATCCCGTCTGGCTCGCAGAGCGTTCACCCGCGGAAACGACCGCCGCACTGATCGCGGCGGGGAAAGCGGTGGGCGCGGATACGGCTGTCTTCGTCGTTGTCCAGGAAGCCAGCAGGCTATATGTAACGCTCACCCTGTGGAAGGTCGATGTTCGTACCGGGATTGCGATCGCGGAAGGGAAGACACTCACCCGACGTGAGGACCACTACACGCGGACGCATTTATCAAGCGATAGATGTCGCGAACCGGACCAGAGCATGGACTGGAAGTTCGATACGCCAGAACAAAGCCTACGCGACGAAACCCGAAGAGTAAATCTGAGTCCCTCACTGGACGAGAATCGTACTACAGTCACGGTAATTCCCCCGCGGATGGACGATTCCTTGAAGAAACTACTCATCTCTCGCATGCTGACCGAGTGGATCACTACCCTCTACAAATGAATCCGCTGACGGCGAACACGTCGCCACAAAAACGAAAAGGACCTGAATTATGCGCAAACCGTATCTCTATTTCATAGCCGCAACGATGCTTGTCGGAATCATGGGGGGCGCGTTCGCACAAGCACCGACAGGCACGAAGCAACCCTACTTCGCCCCCAAGCGTGTTTTGCTGATTCCGATGACGCGATCCGCCGACAAAAATAAAACACTATCGCCGGAGTTGGAAGCCACGGTTGCACAATCCTTGCGAAATCTGTTTTCCGCGCCTCAGTATCGTGCCATCACGGGGAAAGAGGCGGTGAATGCTCTACTCACGGCAAAAAAAGCGGACTCGCACGAAGGCATCGAGCCCCCTACGGAGCCGTCCCCCGCCGAAGTAACGGAAGCCCTGATCCGCGCGGGAAAGAAGACGGAAGCGGACATCGTGGTCCTGGCAGTGGTCCGCGATGCGAGCAGTCGGCAAGTAACGCTCGCCCTGTGGCATGTTGACGTCAAAACAGCAAGGGCAACTATCGAGGGGCAGACACTTCGCCGCTCCTGGAGCGACTACCCGCTAATAAAACAGACCAGCGACGGCGGCCATTCAACGACGGTGACTCTCCCGCCGATGAAAACCGCCGACC
>JACMMA010000280.1 GCA_014379275.1 Armatimonadota bacterium
GGGACAGTATGGTAATGATCAGGACTCGTTTGCCAATGCTCATGGTGTAGGTGCGGATTCTGTTCCGCCAACTTTAGTACCAGCTCCCATCATGACAAGTTCCGTTCTCGCCTTTTCTTGCCACGGTTCGCGCCCCTGGCCGGCGACCTCGCGAAAGATAAGATCGGCTTCGGTTGTGCGTTGCGACGAACGGAGTGCGACCGCGCGGTAGTATCGCCCTTCGCCGTTGGCGTCGAATAGTTTTGCCCGCAAGCCGGACAGCACGGCAAGTAAGGCGTCTGCGTCGTCAAAGCGGTACTCCGTCAGGTAGGCTTTACCAAGCGCGATGCGCCATGCGAATGTCTGGCCAAGACTCGTGAACAAGGGGGCAAGGATTAGAACACCGCCGACGGCATCGAACAAGATACGTAGTGGCTGCAGCCCCGGCGCACTGCGCGTCAGCATGGTGATAAGAAATGCGACACAAACGAGGCGTACCAGCATCCACGCGAACGCCCGCGCTTCGCGCGTCATCAGTTCGCGGCGTGCCGTTTCTAAAGCAGGTAGATCAGCCGGTCGCGCTATTATTTTCTTCAAGGGCGTCTCCGCGTTCCCCGCCGAGCAGTCGGGTCAACAAAGCGGGAAGGTGCATCGCGACCGACGAGTTCGCCGAAACCAGGTCCGCGCCCGCTTCCCGCGCGAGGGCGTGCTTCTCCCGCTCGACATGCCCGGCGAACGCCAGCACCGGAAGCGTTGGGTAATCGGCTTTGAGCGACCGGATCAGCGCGTACGGGTCCAACCGGCGCACCGTCAGCGCGACAAGAACGGCGACTGGGCGTGGTTCAGCCGCGAGCGCGGCTTGCACGGCGGCTTCAGTCGAAACCGAAGCGAAGGCATATCCCGCCCCCTTCACCCCCTCTTTGACCCGCGACCCCATCATCAGGTCATCGGACACGAGCAAAACGAGCGGCAGTCTCTCGGCTACAGTAAATTCGTTCATAAATTGGGAAACACTTTCGTCAATGGCAACGAAAAACCGTTGAGAATATCTTCCGCCGCAAACGTGTCGTTTCGCGTCAGAGTCACCGGATCGTGTTTCGGACGATGCACTGTCACTGCCTGTCCTACGGCGTCCAAGTCGATGGCATATTTTACTCCCAGGGTGAGCCATTCACTTATCCTGATAGATAACATTTCGTCCTGGCCACTTTCAACGACAAGGGCGGGTATGTCACGCACGAAGCCTTCGCCACGGGGAACTGTAAGGCAATCTTGTTTGACGAACGCGTAGTCGGGTGCTTTCACTGTATCAGGATCAGCGCGAAGAAAGAAACCGACATTCGCCCCATAGAACACACCGAGATCGCTTTTCATAACATGCATACCGATACCTGCAAGCCAGAATGCCAAGGCGATACTCCGGTCCGTGCCCATCGGCAAGTTCAGGGCGCGTACTTCGCCCCCGATAAGTTCGTTGTACCGGTGTATCGGGTTGTTCAGCAGTTCATCCGCCGTGACCATGCTCGCTCCTGTTGACCAAACGTGCCTTTCCCGTCAGTTGAAACTGACGGGGCGGCGGGTCGCACGGTTTCTCAACGCGGTCGAGACGCCCTCGCCGTCAATCCCCCAACTTCAGCACCGACATAAACGCTTCTTGCGGGATCTCGACGTTGCCGACTGATTTCATCCGCTTCTTGCCTTCTTTTTGTTTTTCCAGCAGTTTGCGCTTACGGGAAATGTCGCCGCCGTAGCATTTGGCGATGACGTTTTTGCGCAGGGCAGAGATCCGTTCGGCGGCAATCACTTTATTGCCGACCGCGGCCTGCAGTTTGATTTCGAACTGCTGGCGCGGAAGCAGCTCCTTGAGTTTTTCCACCAGACCTTTGCCGCGCCCGAACGACTTATCCTTGTGCGTAATGAACGACAGGGAGTCCACATCTTCACCGTTGATCTGGATGTCCAGCTTCACCAGTGCGCTCGGCTTGTACCCCGACAGTTCGTAGTCGAACGAGGCATAGCCTTTCGTACGCGACTTGAGTTGGTCGAAGAAATCCATGACGATCTCGGCGAGCGGCAATTTGTAATGAAGCATGACGCGCCCCGGTGCCGGATATTCCATGCGCCCGTATTCGCCGCGCCGGTCGCGCCCCATCTCCATCACGGTACCAACATATTCGGTCGGCACGATGATCATGGCGTCCACATACGGTTCTTCCACATGCTGGATAGCCGTTATCGCCGGCCAGTTCGCGGGATTGTCCACGTCCAACACGGTGTCGTCGGTTTTGAAGACTTTGTAGACCACGCTGGGAGCGGTCGCCAGGAGTAACAGGTTGAACTCGCGCTCCAACCGCTCCTGTACGATCTCCATATGGAGCAATCCCAGGAAGCCGCAACGGAAGCCGAAACCGAGTGCCGCCGATGATTCCGCCTCGTACGACAGCGCGGCATCGTTAAGTTGCATCCGCGACAGGGCTTCGCGCAGATCGGGGAACTGCGCGGAGTCGATCGGGTACAAACCGCAGAACACCATCGGCTTCGCGGGCTTGTATCCCGGGAGCGGTTCGATGCCCTCACCCGCTTTTCCCGCCACGGTA
>JACMMA010000281.1 GCA_014379275.1 Armatimonadota bacterium
ACGCGGGGCGTGAAAACCAGGGGCGGCGGATTCGCGGGAAACAGCAAGGGCTAGCCCGGCTCGCGCGAAGCCTTACGTAGTCCCCGCACCGCAGGTCCAACGATCCAACGTCAGGTTGGCCCCGTCCGCGTAGGACAGAAAACTCAAACCGGTAGTGCAAACACATTAGCGACGTTGCGTGCCATCTCTTCCACGCTAAACTTCGACAGGATTTTTTGGCGTCCGGACTCGCCGAGGGCGTGCGCCTTAGCGCGGTCTCGGAGCAGCGTTTCGAGAGCATCGGCCAGAGACGCGGGATCGTCCGGCTCGCAGAGCACACCACCGCCCGTCGCCGCGAGCAGTTCCGGGAACACCGCGTGACGCGGCTGCACTACCGGAACCCCAGCCGCCAATGCCTCTAAAATATACAGCCCGAACGATTCCCCGTAGGTCGCCGGTACGGACAGTGCGGACAGACTCTGTAGGAAGGCAATCTTCGCGTCGCGTTCGATGTTCGGCAGAAATCGTACGTCGTCCCCAATACCTTCCTCCGCTAGCTTTACCTGCAATCCGGTGACATACGAAATGTCGCCGGCAGTCTGCGCCCCGGCGACGTGTAATCGTAAACCCGGAACCTGCCCGCGTTTTCGCAGAAGGATATAGGCATCGACAAGCATTCCCAGCCCCTTCGGCGGACACATGCGGGCGAGGTATCCTAAAACAGGCGGCGCATCCGTCGGAGCAGGGTGCGGACCGTAACCCTCGAGTCGGATACCGTTGTAAACGACATGGACCCGTTCCGGCGGCAGTTTCGCACGGTCGGTCATTAGATCCGCGTGGTACCGGCTGACCGCGATGAACGCGTCCACGTCCCGCGCCTTCTCGGCGACCGCCGCCCATGATCTCGCGCGGTACGGCTCGTCCAGGCTGTCCAGGAACGTATCTTCACCCTGTAAGGTGCAGGCGACCAACGCGCCGGTCTCTCTCTTTATCTGTCCCGCCAGTCCCATCAGAAGCGCGTTGGAAAGGCAAACGACATCGGGCTTCCCGTCCCCGGCGAGCCACTCGCTGAGCCGCGCCAACTCCTTCGCCTGTCGCCCGTCCTCGCCCTGTAGCATCGAAAGGGTCATGTCCCCCAACTCATGCGCCTGCGTCATTCCCGCCCGGCTTGCCGCCGACTTCAACGCCCCCGGCGTATCGAACAGTTTGTCTATCCAGCGTGGCGTCTTGCGAAAAAGCCCGACTTTCTGCTGGAGATAAACGTTGATCCCGCCGTAGAACAGCGGGGCATTTTCGGCGGACGAGGCTTCATCCAATGCGGGCGGCAGGTAAAGGGGTACCATCATCGCGTCGTGCCCTTGCGCCCGTAGCGCGACCGCCAGAGCGTTGTCGCGCATACAGGTGCCGCAATAGAAACTGCCCGTGCCCGGCGTCAGAAGCAAAATTCGCATGAGAGCGCGTTGTTTCTAATCCTCTCGGAACCAGACCGAAGCGTTCGGCGCGAGCGACTTTCGCCACGCGGCACCCCGTTCGCTACGGCTACGCCAGGACGGCGTCGGCCCCTTGTACCATTTGACATGACCGTCCGCCATCGCATAAACGGCCCCCCCGCTGTGCCGGTACCGTGCGGCGCAGTAGTTGTCCGACCGCCCGAGGATCGGTCCCGCCCCGAGCGACGGATAATCGGTCTCCATCCCCGTGCAGTTCGAGTTCCAGTCGTCGCCGCCCGTGTTCCCGATGTAGCCCCAACCCTCCGTGACCAGGATCGCCTCCGCCGGAGCCTTGATATCGCCGATGGGGGTGATGTTCCCGGGGAACCACCCGCGTGCCAGGTTGTTGCGGTGCGTGGTCGGCATGAAGTTACCGTTGTTCATGTAACTCAGCGACCGAGAGTAAAAATTCACCGGGAAGGGACCCGGCATGGGATCACCGGCGGCGGACGGTATGGTCAGGTTGTCGATAGTCGGACAGGTCCAGAACGCCACTTCTTTTCGCGCGGCGGGCGACCCGATAACGATCACACTCCCCGCCCCGACTTTGGTGTACGGCTCGACCAAATCTTGCCACGTGATCGCGGTGACCATCCCGGGGAGGACATAGGACCCGAAGGGTAGGGTCTCGTCGTAATCCTGAGCATACATGAGGATGCCCAGAACGACCTGCTTGTTGTTGGACATGCAGGTCGCCTGTCGCGCCTTTTCCCGCGCCTGCGCAAAAACGGGAAAAAGTATCGCGGCGAGAATCGCGATTATCGCTATGACCACGAGCAGTTCGATCAACGTAAACCCGAGCGATTTATGCAGGGGCAACCGCGCTTTCTGATCCGGTGTGGTCCGGTAAGCGAGGCTTCCGCGGTGATATACCATGAAGAATCCCTTCTATCGGTGAGACGTCATTGCCCTACGTTCGAGAGATTCCGCCTCACCGGATTCTACCATATTCGGACTCTTTTTTGCTACGTGGCGCGACCGACCGATTGGGTCGACCTGTTCTGAAGCACCACACAGCAAGGTATTTCCGCGGCGATAACAGTCGGCGTGTTATCGTGTGCGTCTCCGCGCGAGGCACAGGCATGAAGCCGTAAGGTTCAGATCGGCGTGAGCCATGCGTTGCGATAACGCTCGTTAGCCGAGGCCGCCGCCGCCGCTTTCCCCTGTACCTTCAAGCTCTGTGTCAGGCCATACAGAGACCACCCGTTTTCCGGCCAACGCTTCAAGTCGGCGCGATATACCGCTTCCGCCCCGGCCGCGTCACCTGACTGCAGCGACGCCGCGCCGAGCGCGTGCCGGGTCGGGTAGAACCAGTCCGGCGGCTCATCATAACGCAGCTGATCCTCGGCCTCGACCGCTTCGCGTAGCGACCGGATTCCGGCGTCCGTCTTACCCTAGCGGAGCCTCAGTTCACCGTCAAGCAGGGCATCGGCTACGGCAGACACAGACGCGGCGGAGTTGTTCCCGATAAACGCGTCCTATGGACAGCGGGCGGATGCCGTTCGGAAGGCCTGTTGTTCGGCGAGTGCCGCCGCCATCTTACCTGTAGCACCGAAGGCAACGCCGCGTGCCATGTGCCGGAGCGTGCGCGCTACCGGGTAGATCGCGTCCGGCTCTGGCTCTTTCAAGATCTCTTGCCAGCGACCGAAGCGCACCAGCACCTCAAACGGTGCCGCTAAATAGCCATCGGCGAAGGCAGGGTTTTGACGACGCCACTGCGCGGGCATGTCACTCACCATGCTACGGATAGCTCCGATCGCACGCTTGCCGTCCCCCTGCATGGAGGCGGCGAAGGCGAGCAGATGGTAGTTGTGGGCTTTGTACACGCGGTAAAAGTCCTGCTTCTTCGCGATCGAAGAATACTTTCGGTCGGTAGCGATGGCCGCCTCGTTCGCGACCACGGCCTGTTGCCATGTACCCATCCGGACGTCGATGTGCGACGGCATATGCACCATGTGTCCCAGCCCGGGGAGAAGGTTGCGCAGACGGGCGGCGGCCACTTTCCCTTTCTGCGGGTTGGGTCCTGCTTCCACGGCATGAATATACAGGTGCAGTGCAAGTGGATGGCGCGGCGTGGTTTCCAAAACCGAAAGGATTTCCGGCGTTTCGGGTCGGGGCACACCGTCTGACGCGTAAAGGTCCCAGGGGCGCAGGTCCATCAGGGATTCGGCGAATAGCGCCCG
>JACMMA010000282.1 GCA_014379275.1 Armatimonadota bacterium
AACGGCAGATGGCTCGTCGCCTCGAACTACGGGGACGGAACCCATGCGGCCGTTCCCGTCGGTGCCGATGGGGTACTGGGCAGGCCGACGGATATTGTAACCAACCCCGGCAAGCCGGGACCGAATCAGAAGGGCGGGCATGCCCACAGTGCCACGTTCTCCAAGGATGGTAAATTCGTGTACGCGTGCGATCTGGGACTGGATCGGGTCCCCGTCTACCGTCTCGATGATAAAACGGGCAAGATGACACTCGCCTCGGCGGCAGCCGCACCGCCCGGTGCCGGTCCACGCCACTTCGCGGTTCATCCAAGATTGGCGGCTGCCTACGCGATCAATGAACTCAATAGCACGGTAACAACGTTCTCGCGCAATCCGTCTACCGGCGCACTGACCACAAAGCAAACCAGCGAAACGTTGCCCCGGGAAGCGGAAGCAGAGCGGCGCGCGGGGCGGCTCAAAAACTCCTGCGCCGATATTCACCTGTCCGCGGACGGAAAAACGCTCTATGGTTCGAACCGCGGGCACGACAGCATCGCAGTCTTCGCGGTCAACGCGCGCACCGGCGAACTCACCCCCACCGGTCACATTTCTACCGGCGGGAAGAACCCGCGTAACTTCGGACTGATTCCGAAAACACCCCTTCTCCTCGCCGCCAACCAGGACGGCGACAACATACTGGCGTTCCGACACGGGGACAAGGCCGGGGATGTGCCGAAGCCAACCGGCGCGACGTTGACCGTTCCCGCGCCGGTTTGCCTAGTGGCAGTCGCTTGAGCGTTCCCTTAGCAATCGGGCGGTGGATTGGTATACTGAAAGCATCATGAGCATTTTCAGTCAAATCCAGGCGGACATGGTCGCCGCGTTGAAAGCGCGCGACACCGAGCGCCGTGCCGCCCTTTCGTTTCTTTTTTCCGAACTTAAAGCGGTCGCGGTCGAAAAAGGTGACAGAACCGACCTTCCGGACGCCGACGCGGTATCCGTGCTGCAAAAGCAAAAGAAGTCGCGCGACGAAACGCTGAAATCGGCGGAAGACGGCAACCGGGAAGACCTCGCGATTAAAACGCGTTATGAAATCGCCCTGATCGAGGAATACCTGCCCGAAGCCCCCAGCGAAGCGCAGGTCGAGGACGTTGTCCGGGCCGTGATCGCCGAACTCGGCGCGAACTCGATGCGCGACATGGGCAAGGTCATGGCGGAAGTCCCGAACCGCCTCGCGGGAACCGATAAGTCGGTGTTGTCTGGCGTAGTCAAGAAATTGCTGAGCACACCGTAGAATACCGTTATGCCGAAACCGACCCTCGAATCGGCCTTCGCCGCCATCGCGCCCCAACCCGGTGCGATGGCGGGGGCGATTCTTCGACTGCGCGGACGATTCGAAGAACCCCATCGTGCGTATCACAACGAGGCACACACGCTCGACGTACTTGCCCGCCTGTACGAATGGACGGATGACCCCGACGTATCGCTAGTCGCTGCCGCGCTGTACCACGATGCCATCTACGACCCGACCCGAAGCGATAACGAAACCCGTAGCGCGGCACTGTCCGCGGAGGAGCTCGCCCTCGTAGGCTTCCGCCCGGTAATGATCGAGTGGACCGCTATCCTGATTGAGATGACGGCGCATCACCTGCCCTCTCCAGGCGTCCCGAGTCAGATCCTTCTTTCCGACGCCGACCTGTTTGTCCTCGGCGGCACGCCCGACGAGTACGAATCCTACCGCAAGGCGATCCGGGCCGAATACGCACACGTGCCTGAGGACGCATGGCGTACGGGACGTGCCCGAGTTCTAGCGCGCTTTCTGGAACGTCCGCGGATCTTTCACGGTGACTGGGTCGGCGTAGCCGGGCATGAGGAGCGAGCGAGGGGCAACCTGGCGTGCGAAATCGACTCGCTCACGGTGGAAGGATAAACCGTATCCCGGAACGAAAACGCTAGCGACATGTCGGCAGAATACGAAATCATCGCGGCGCAGTTGTTGCGCGTCAATTCCCGGAACCACGCAGCGTGGAATGAATGGGGACGCGGCATATTCGATGAGGCGTTGACGATGCCGCCCGACATCGCGGAACAGATGCTGACCGATGCCGGTCGAAAGTTC
>JACMMA010000035.1 GCA_014379275.1 Armatimonadota bacterium
CGGAAAACTCGTGACAAAGCGTTGGCTACTAATTGGTGCGGGAAGCGCCGCCGGATTGGGCGTGCTGGTGCGAATCATCACCACCCCCGCTGTCGCGACTCCCCCGAAGCCCCCACCACTGGCAACACGGATCCCGAATTCTCCGGTCACCAACCGCTGGCGGGAGGCGTGGACCGTTCCCGTCCCTGGTCTTACCGATGTCTCACTGTCAACGAACGGCGAAAATATCTCGTGGACCGACGATAAAGGGTGCGTGCGACGGCTCCTGAGCAATACAGGAGGCACGTTGTGGCGGACGGCACCTCTCTCGGGTGTCAACAAGGTCATCGCTGCGCCGGATGGCTCCGTGGCGGCGTACTCCCGGTTGAACCCGGATCGCACTTCGGTGGTGCTTTTGCACCCGCAACGCGGCGATCAGGGCTCTCGCATTTTTGCCGGAAACGGGGCGGTGTGGACCGCGGCGTTCGGGGCGAACGACGTCGCTTTTATCGGAACCGGCGGGCGAGCGGTGTATGAGGTCCGCGATCCGCTGACGGGAAAGCCCCCTTTACCTACGGACGGCATGCCGGAATCACTCGCGGTCGCCTCGGACGCCCCGCGCATCGCTCTGGGAACATGGTCTCCCGCCGGGGTGCTGAGTTGCTCGCTCTCAGGCAAGCAATTCTGCTGGCGTCGCGCCGAATCCGGGGTGGACCGTGCCTGCCGCGTTTCCATATCGTCGGAGGGATCACGGGTGATGGTACTTTCGGCGCGGGGCGCGAAAGACACCGAGGGAATTGTCCGTGTTCACGACGGGAAAAGTGGCGCGTTACTCTGGGAGGTTCGTCTGCCGAAAGGTGCCGCCCAACCGTCCGCGCTTCTTTCCGCGGATGGGCAATATGTGGCGGTCACATACCGGCGGAGTGCGGAGGTTACCGATGCGGACGACTGGCGACTCGCTTACTTCAATGCCGACGGAAACCGCCTTTTCACCGATAAAGGCAGTGCTCTGTTCAAACCTGTCGTCGCCGCGATCGCCGCGGATGGCGCGACGGTGACGGTTCGGAACGGCGACGACACGTTGTTCACGCTGGATAAACGGGGTAATTTCATCGCTAAAGTCTTCCTTTCCGATGAAAAAACGGGAAGGCCGGTCATCATCAAGCACACTCAATCTTCGAACGACGGGCGAACCCTGCTTCTCCATCGGCGCGACGGTCAACTGACACTGCTACGCACGGGCGCGTAGCACGATAAAATCTAGTCATGGAATCCGCTCAAACGCTTTTCGCTGATCTGTCCGCGCATATCCGCAGTCTGAACGCCGGCAACTTCGAGCCGCTCGCATTTCGCGTTTTCGCACATCAGTATTCCAACAATAAGCCGTACCGCCTGTTTTGCGACGGACGAAAGAAAACGCCCGATACCGTAACATGCTGGCAGGACATACCCCCCGCGCCGGCCGCAGCGTTCAAACGGTTCGCCCTGACGTGCGCGGACGCAGAACTCTGCGTTCCGGAACACGGGGGGCGGACGTTTCATTCGTCCGGCACGACCGGAAGCGAAACCAGTAAGCATTATATGGACTGGCAAGCCGTGAGCCTTTATGGCGAGTCCTGCATGACGAGCTACTGGCATTTCGTTGATTTTCCCCCAGACCAGTCCAAACTTCCGATTTTACCGTTGACGCCCACCGCATTCGAAGCCCCACACTCGTCCCTGTCCTTCATGGTCGAATACCTGGGAGACACGCAGGGAGAAGTAGCGGCGAGGGATTGGAATGAGGAATGGCTCGAACGGGCGATGGTGCGCTTGCCACTGCTAGACAAGCCGGCGGTTTTGTTCGGAACCGCGTTCGCGTGGGTTCTGATACTGGACCGTCTCGCCGAGCACGGGGAGACATTAACCCTTCCCGCCGGGACGCGAGTTATAGAAACGGGGGGTTTCAAGGGTCGGTCTCGCGAAGTAGAGCGCGGCGAACTGTACCGGATGTTCACCGAACGACTGGGCGTCCCGGCGACGCACTGTCTTGCGGAATACGGCATGAGCGAAATGGCATCGCAATTTTACGATACGACCTACCGGGATCATGTTCTGGGCATCGCCCGGGAGCCGCGCAAGATGGGACTGCCGCACCTGGTCCGTACCCGCGTGATAGACCCGATCACTGGCGAGGAGTCGGAACGGGGCCAGCACGGCGTGCTCGCGCATTACGATATCGCGAACCTGAACTCGTGCCTCGCCATTCAGACCGAGGACTGGGGCTATGCCCACCCGGACGGCGACGGTTTCGTTCTTCTCGGGCGTGCCCCCGGAGCCGCCTTGCGCGGGTGCTCGCTGACCGCCGAGGAGTTCGCGGCACGGCAATCGGCGCGTTAGCGCGTATCGGGAGCACCGGCATACAACACGTCGGTGCGCAGAACATACTTCCGCCCCGCCGTAACGGACGCGCCCTCGTGCCAGATTTCGTGCGTGAAAAATAGCGCCGAGCCCGCGGCAGGTGTGATGCGGATTTCCGGGCGGATTGATTTGCCTTTGGAAAATCCCCAATCGCCGAACACGGTCTCCCCGCCTTCACACCCGTCGTTCAGGTAGAAAAGCAAGGTCACGCGGCTGACTTCGCCGGTCGGGAGATATACACGCCCATCCAGGTGCCGTTTGAATTGTTGCCCCGGCTCGTAGCGGTAAAAGCGAAACCTGGGATTCAAGCCCGTCGCCGGAAAACCCTCGACTTCGGCGGGGGCGAACGACTTAATTCGCTCCCAGAGAATAACCGCCAGGTTTTGGTCGTCCACGGTCGCCCGGTCGTTGTTGCGCAGATCTGTCCTCATCTGCGCCCCCGTCCGGAATGCTACCGTTGCCGCCTCAAACCCCGCGGCTTCGCCGTGTTCGATAAACTCGGCACACTCCTGATTCGTAAGCACGCCGCTCACTGCCCATATATCCGGGTCATAACGACGTTTATACATTAGTTTTCCCTCCCAGGTTATTGTATATCAAACGTAAACAGAATGGCGAGCAGTGGTTTCGTCCGCAACAGTTGCGGGGTAAACGACTCTTCAGAGTATAGAAGGAGAATCATTAACTTGAACCGTCGTTTGTTTTTTGCCGCCGCCGTTGCGGCATTTACCTTTGTGCCTGCCCCTGTGCAAGCCGCCCCGCCCCCTCCCGACCCGCAAATGAAAGCCGTCTTGCAATCGCTGGCGGAGTTAAAGCCGAAACCGATTGACAAGTTGTCCCCCGCCGAAGCGCGCAAGCAACCGGGACCACCGGACGCCGTGAAACGCACTCTGAAGAAGCAGGGTAAACCGCTCACGCCCGAGCCGGTCGCGAAAGTGGAAGACACCAACATCCCCGGCGCGACGGGTGAGATCCCCGCGCGCGTTTATACGCCGAGTGGTGATGGGCCTTTCCCGGTGATCGTTTATTATCACGGCGGCGGGTGGGTGATCGCGGGTATCAACGCCTACGACGCCTCCTGCCGGGCGTTATGCAACGCCGCTGGTGCGGTGGTTGTTTCGGTCGGGTACCGTCTCGCACCGGAAACCCAGTTTCCCGGTCAGCACGAGGATTCTTACGCAGCACTCCAGCACGTGATGAAGAACGCGGCGACAATGGGGGGTGACCCGAAGAAAGTCGCCGTGGTCGGCGAGTCGGCGGGCGGCAACCTGGCGACGGCGGTCTGCCTGATGGCGCGAGATCGAAAAGGCATGATGCCGGTGCACCAAGTGCTGGTGTATCCCATCACCGACACGCGGCTTAATACGCCTTCCTATGAGATAAACAAAAACGCCAAGCCGCTCAACAAGCCGATGATGGCGTGGTTCGTTAAACATACGATCAGCAAGCCCGCCGATAAAAACAGCCCGTATCTTGCGGTTCTGCGTAACCCGAACGTATCCGGCTTGCCGCCCGCCACAATCATCACGGCGGAGATCGACCCACTATTGTCGGAGTCGAAAGCCTACGCCGACAAACTCAAAGCGGC
>JACMMA010000283.1 GCA_014379275.1 Armatimonadota bacterium
CTCACACGGCGTGTGAGAGCCAGAAACGGCGGATCCGCGGGAAAGGACCGAACACGAACCACGAACCGTGACACCAACAAGTAGCACCGCAAGTAACAACGATCCAACGTGTGGTTGGCGCCGTCCGCGAAGGACGAAAAAAACGAAAATTACATCTCGCGGCGACCCTCGAACGCCTGGATCAGAGTCGCCTGGTCCGCGTAATCGAGATCGCCCCCTACCGGAACGCCGTGCGCGATACGCGTCACCCGAATCCCGAGTGTTTTTAGCAGTTTCGCCATATACATGGCGGTCGCGTCCCCCTCAACGGTCGGGTTCATTGCGAGAACGATCTCCTCCACCGGGGCGTCCTGCAAGCGCATGAGCAGTTCTCTTAGTTTCAGTTGATCGGGGCCGATGCCCTCCATCGGGGCAAGTACCCCGCCCAGTACGTGATATTTGCCATGAAACTCGCCGGTTTTCTCGATAGCGATCAGATCACGCGGCTCAGCGACCACGCATATATTCGCCTCCGACCGGCGCGAATCGCGGCAAATATCGCACACTTCCTGGTCCGTGAAGTTATAACACGTTTTGCAATAGCCGATCTTCGCCTTCACCTCAGTGATTGCGTCCGAGAGGGTTTGCGCCTCCTCATTGCTGAGACGGAGCACGTAGAACGCCAGCCGTTGCGCGGATTTCGGACCGATCCCCGGTAGTTTTTCGAATTCGCCGACGAGTCGGGCGAGAGGTTTTGCGTATTGCACCATAATAGTTTATTACTACGATTATATCGCGGAAGGCGGAAATAATGGGCACCGACGGTGCTGTGGTAAAATCCAGCATGACGGCGAAATCGGAAAGCGTCGGTACGCAACCTGTGTGGCATCTGCAGATGCTCGGGCAGTTTCGCGCGATTCGCCCCGATTCCCCCGCGTCCGAAGGCGTCATCATCGACCGTTTTCAAACACAGAAGACGAGTCTGCTACTCGCGATTCTGACGCACTCCTCCCGACCGGTCTCGCGCGAAGACCTGGTTGAACGGCTGTGGCCCGACGCGGAACCCGCCGCCGGACGCGACCGTCTCAGTCAGGCACTTTCCTGGTTGCGGCGCCGCTTCGAATCCGACGCCGCCCTTCCCGCCGGGGGGGTGTTCGGGGCGGACCGCCAGAGCGTGTGGCTTTTGCCCGGCGCGTTTTCTACCGATGTCGCCGCGTTCGACGCCGGAGTGCGCGCGACCCGCGCCCCGTCGGGTGACACGGAGCAGGTCGCATCCGTGATTGAAGCCGCGCTTGCGCTGTACGCCGGGCCACTCCTGCCCGGCATCTGCGAGGAAGACGCGGTACTTTTCCGCGAGCAACAGCGTCTGGCGGGCGCATACGAAGACGCGCTACGCCGGGTCGTCGTCCTTCACGAGAATGCCGGTCGTTTCCCGAATGCCGTCGCCCACGCCCGCCGACTTTTGGGATTGAACCCCGCCGACGAAGAAACCTGCGCCCGGCTACTGCGGCTGTTCGCCCGGACCGGGGAGCGGGAGGCGGCGTTGCGCACTGTTTCGTCGTTCACGCGCCGTTACCGGGACGCGCACGGTGGCAACTCGCCGTCAAACATGTTGCAACAACTCGCCCAGGCCGTGCGCGCGCGTGA
>JACMMA010000284.1 GCA_014379275.1 Armatimonadota bacterium
CGGACGCGCGCCGTAGTATCCGCCGGATAGGACCGTGTCGGGATGCCAGTCGGTGTCGATGAACTCGGTGTAGCTCGGCGCGATACCCAGGAACACAGGCGTCGTCGGGTGGAAATTCTCGGAGAACGGATACCATTTCGCGCCCGGCACGGTCGCATTCTCCAGGTAGCCGCTCCGGGGGACATACAGGATCGGGACGCCGTTGTCGTTGACGAAATACGTCGTGTCGTTCGGGGACAGTGCGAACTTCATCACGTAGAGATCCTGGTTGACGAACGGCACGACGATCGTCTCGCCCACGGCATCGAAAAGCTGGTAGCCGCCTTGATCGAAGGCCGCACGGATCAGCGGTACGTGCTGGTTCGCCGGTACGTCCCGGAAGTTGAACACGCCCGCCGTGCCGAGATTACCTCCCGGTCCGGCTTGGGTCGCCGTGTTCTGCGGGGACGCCATCGAGACGGGCGGGTCTGCTATGGCGTCGCCCGTGACCGCGGCGAATCCGGCAACCAGCATCGCGCCCATTATTGCGCGGCGCGTCGTCAACAATGCCTTCTTTGTGGTACTCATTTCCCGCTCCTTGTTTTTTTACGGGGAGATGCGCTCCTGGTCGTTGTGGATGCAAAATCACCCGGCAACCCGACAAACGCTCCCCGAAGCGACTTCGTGACGGAACACGGAAACAGGTAGACCGGGAAACTTGCCGCTCCCGCATAACCGACATACCGGCGGTCACTTCCGGGCGACCGCACCTCGCGGGTAACCGCATTGCGCAGGAACGGACCGTCGGGCGCTTTATCGCGGCTTTGACGGCGGTAGCGGGGCGGAAAGGCCGATCATCCTGTCTCTGAGCGACCGGACGGCTTGCCCCTGTCGCCCCAGTTCCGGGCGCAGTCCGTCCGTCAGGCGGCGGCGGAGCGCCTCGACCTCCTCCTTAGTGGCGAACTTCGCGCCTAGTTCGTCACGTAAAGACTTGACATCCGCCCGGGTTGCTTCGTCCCGCAACTCGACCGTACGTTGCCCGTCCAGGAGGCGTTCGACGGCGATGGCGAACTCGTAGCGGGTCATCGGTCGGGCACCGCCGTACGACTTGTCCGGGTAGCCCTCGATGATCCCGGCGTTTCTCAACTTCTCGACGGCGGCATACGCCCAGTGGTCCGCCGGAACGTCCGAAAACGGAGCCTGCGCCCTGGCCGGGAGTGCGGACAGCGCGGCGGCGGCGGCGAAAGCCACCGGCAAAATCAGGGGGTTTATGTTCATGATGTTTCCTCCGAAGCAATTCGCCGTGCGACACCACGGCAGGGTTCGGTTACACTGGTTATACCCCGTACCCCGCGCCTTGGATCGTTTTCGCCCGCCGAAATTTGGGAAGGCATGACCGCGCCCGAGACGATTTCCCGCGCTTTATCCGCCGCTGACAGCGAATTAGGGGGATTATGGGATTTCGCAAACGATGATGTTGACGTATAATGTACGCAAATGTCCGTCCCCGCATCTACCGCACCCGACCCCCAGGCCATCGAAGCACAGGCGAAAGCGTTCCGCGACCGCGCCACCCGCATCCAGTCCGAGATCGCCCGCGTGATCGTCGGGCAGACCGAGATCGTGCAGGGCGTCCTGGTCGCCGTTTTAGCCGGGGGGCATGTTCTTCTGGAGGGCGTCCCCGGACTCGGCAAAACCCTGCTGGTGCGTACGCTCGCGCAAGTAATGGACCTGCAGTTTTCCCGCATCCAGTTCACGCCCGACCTGATGCCCGCCGACATCACGGGAACGACCCTCTACATGGATGACGAAGCGGGGCACCGGGCGTTCCGGTTCATGCCGGGTCCGGTCTTTTCGAACATCCTGCTCGCGGACGAGATCAACCGGGCGACGCCGAAAACGCAGTCCGCCTTGCTCGAAGCGATGGCGGAAAAATGCGTCACGGTGAGCGGGGCGCAGCGACCGCTCCCCGCGCCGTTCTTCGTGCTCGCGACGCAGAACCCGATCGAGATGGAAGGCACCTACCCGCTACCCGAAGCGCAGATGGACCGCTTTCTGTTCAAGGTGAACGTCCCGTCGCCGAGCCTCGCCGAACTGTCCGCTATCGTGGAGCGGACGACGGGCACCGAGGTCGCCGCCGCGGATAAAGTGATCACCGAGGGCGAGGTTCTGGAGATGCAGGCATGGGTGCGCGGCATCGTGGTCGCGCCGCACGTGCGCGACTTCGCCGCCGGCCTCGTGGTGGCGTCCCACCCGGCGAAGGATAACTCCGCGCCGGAGATGGTGAAAAAATATGTGCGCGTCGGGGCGAGCCCGCGCGGGGCGCAGTCGCTGGTGTTAGCCGCGAAAGTGCGCGCCGCGCTGTCGGGGCGCTACAACGTCGCCATGGACGACATCACCGCCGTCGCCGCGAACGCGCTGGGGCACCGGATCCTGCTCAATTTCGAGGGCGATGCCGAGGGGATAAACCCCGCCGACGTGGTACAAAGCATCGTGGCGCACGTGAGTGATTGGCAACGGGCGGCGATGCCGAAAATGTAGCGGGGGAATCCATCGCCCCGACGCTAAACACCCAACACTTATGTGGATCATTTATCTTCTTGTCATCCTCGTACTCCTCCCGCTTCTCGCGCCGCCGATCCCGTTGCGGAAGCGCGAGAAGCGGGGGTGGGATGGCCTGCCGTTCGTCACCATCAGCCTGATCCTGACGAACATCCTGATATTCCTGCTCACGGTCGCCGGAAATAACTTCGGGCTTCTGGAGGCGACCGTTTCGTCGCCGGTCGCGGAGCGCTGGGGTATCGTCCCGCAATCGCCGAACCTGTTGACGTTGTTCACGCACCTTTTTCTACACGGCGGCTGGGAGCATCTGTTTTTCAACATGCTGTTCCTGCTGCTGTTCGGCCCGCACATCGAGGACGCGCTCGGACGCTGGGAATATCTCCTGTTCTACGTCGGCGGCGGTTTCATGGCGGGGCTACTCCACGTTTTCCTCGCCTCCACGCCGCTCCTGTCCGCCGCCGCCGACAAGCCGCTGATCGGGGCGTCCGGCGCGATCGCGGCGGTCCTCGGGCTGTTCGCGGTGCGGTTCTGGCGGGCGAAGCTGCGGGTGTTTCTGATCTTCTCGATCCCCGCCGTTTATGTGATCGGCTTTTATACCCTGCGCGAAGTGTTCACCGGCATCCGGGCGTTCGCGGACGCCGGGAGTAGCGACTCCGTGGCGAACTGGGCGCACATCGGCGGACTGCTGTTCGGCGCGCTGATCGCCATCCCGCTCAAGGTCAAGAACGATTCGCGGCAGGAGTATACGCTGGAAGACGCGGAGGCCGCCGGGCGGCAGGATCGCTGGCTGGACGCCGCGCGGCTGTATACCCGTTACCTCGCCGAAAAGCCGGACGATGCCGCGACGCACCGGGCGATGGGCCGGGCGAATGTCAAACTGCGGCAGAGCGAGGAAGCGCACCGGCATTTCATGGAAGCCCTGCGTCTCTATCTCCAGGCGCCGCCGTCGCCGGGAAATGCCGCCGCCGTCGCCGGGGTGTACGGGGATGCTTGCGCGGCGTTCGAAACGTTCCCGCTGCCCGCCGCGCTTTTATCGCGCATCGCCGGGGCCTGCGAGGAGACCGCGCAGTTCGCCCTCGCCGACCGTGCCTTGACGGACCTGTGTCGAAACCACGCCGACACCAAGGAGGCGGAAAACGGGTTGCTGCGACTCGGTAAGCTGCATCTTTCCAAGTTGCGACAGCCGCAGAGTGCCGCCGAGATCTTCCGCGAGTTTTTGCAGCGGTACCCGCGCAGCGAGTGGCGGGCGCATGTCGAGCGGTTGCTGGCGGAATCGGAAAGCAAGTCATGATTCGCTTGCGGGCACGGGAGTGTTCCGGTGGCAGCGGAACACTCCCGTGCCCGAAGGCAAACCCGAAATACAGGCGTTTCTATGTCCAGTGGCATTCTTTCCCTGCGCGAACTCAACCGGGCGACACTGGCGCGGCAGCTGCTTCTCGCGCGTTCCCCTTTGTCGCCGCGGGATGCCGTTGTCCAGATTTTCGGTTTGCAAGCACAGGTCGCCGCGCCGCCGTTCGTCGGGCTGTGGACGCGCCTCGACGGGTTCGCCCGTGCCGATCTTGAAACGCTACTCCAAAGCCGGGGCGTGGTCCGTGCGCCGTTCTTCCGCTCGACGTTGCATCTGGTCAGCGCGGGCGATTTTTGCCGGTTTCGGCGCGCGATAGAACCGGCTCTGATTCGCGCTCTGTCCGCGTTCTTCGGCGAGCGGGCGCGCGGGCTGCCGGTGACGGTGCTGACCGGGACGGCGCAATCGTTGATCGACGAAAAGCCATACACGTTCAGCGCGCTCGCCGCCGCGCTGAACGTGTACGCGCCGGACGCCGACCCGAACGCCGTCGCATATCTCGTGCGAACCTACCTGCCGCTGATTCAGGTCCCGAACGGCGGCGCGTGGGGCTACGGCAACAGTGCCGCTTACGCGCCCGGCGACCGGTTCACCGGGGGGACACTGGCTTCCGTTTCGGACGGGCTACCGGAGCTTGTTCGTCGCTACCTGCGCGCGTTCGGCCCCGCCACAGTGAAAGACATACAAACGTTCACCGGGCTGACCGGGCTACAAAGCACGGTGGACGCCCTGCGTCCCGAACTGCGCGTTTTCCGGGGTGAGGAAGGGGGCGAGCTTTTCGACATGCCGGACCTTCCCCTGCCGCCCGCCGATGTTCCCGCACCGGTCCGTTTTCTGCCCGAGTACGACAACCTGCTTCTGGCGCACCGCGACCGTGCCCGGATCATCGCCGACGAATACCGGCGGCGCGTGTTCTTATCCGCCGCCCGTGTCCGCGCGACGTTTCTCGTAGACGGTTTTGTCCGGGGGGCATGGGCGATCGAGCGCGCCAAAAAGACAATCACGCTCGTGGCCGAACCGTTCGCCCCGCTCACCACCGCCGACCGGGACACACTCGCGGACGAGGGCGGGCGGCTGTTGCGCTTTCTCGAGCCCGGCGCGGTCACA
>JACMMA010000285.1 GCA_014379275.1 Armatimonadota bacterium
GCTCATTGTAAAGACCTCTCTACGTGCCTTGTACCCAAAACCCGTCAGTGCAATACTCCCGCCCTGGACGCATTTCGTTGACTTTTCTCACCGCTCCCGCGCGCCGGGCAAAACGGCGACGACTCGTAAGGTGTCCAATACTTTGTCGTCGTCCGTATCGTGCAGTTCATACACGACTTCCCACGGACTGGATCGCCGACCCGCAGTGCGGAAGCGCAATACATACCGCGCCCGCTCTGGTATGGAATCTTCCGACTCGGAGCGTTGCAGAACGAGCGGACCACCCTGTAATTCGGCTTCCTCCGCCACCGTTTCCTGAAGCCCGGTGAGCCACCGTTCTGCGGTGTCATAACCGACTTCCCCGCCTGATTCGGGCGAACATGGCGTCGGCATCAACGACGCGCCCCGCCTCCCCCGCCGCGCTTCCTTCTTCGATGATGCTTCGGCGAGCCAGTTTCTCAGCATCTGTCAATTGGGCGTAGAACGCAGCGGTCTCCTCCATGTCCTGCTCGTGCCTCGCCAGCAACTAGACTGTCACCGGAGGCAAGGTAGCTTCCGCCGCGATAAACGTCACGGTTGCCAGACGGACGCGCTCCGCCGGGTCGAATGCAAGCGCGGCTTGATACGCGGCTTCCGGCAGATCCAGGGTTAAAGTCGGCATTATAGTTTCTCCTGATTCGAATTATACCGTTTACGGTTCGCGCCATGTCCGCCCTTCGCCGAGGAACGATTCCGCCCGCTCGGGTCCCCACGTGTTCGTGAAATACGGCTGGACGTCGCGCCCCTGCTCACGCCACGCTTCCAGGATCGGGGTCAGCAACGCCCACGACGCCTGTACTTCGTCGCCGCGCGTAAACAGGCTGGCATCGCCGCGGATCGCGTCAAGTAAAAGTCGTTCGTAAGCGTCGGTGATAGCAGCTTTCGGAAACGCTTCGCGGTACGAGAACGACAGGTCCACCGGCGCGAGGTTCATCGCGGGTCCCGGTTCCTTCGCCCCGATGACCAGATGAATGCCCTCATCCGGTTGGATGCGCATCACGAGTACATTCGGGCGGATGTTGTCACGCTTCATTTTGTTGAACAGCACCTGCGGGATGCTCTTGAACTGTACCGCGATCTCGGTTACACGCGACGGCAACGCCTTCCCAGCGCGTACGAAGAACGGCGTGCCCGCCCATCGCCAGTTATCCACATGCAATTTTAAGGCGGCGTAGGTTTCCGTGATGGAGCCGGGTTCCACGCCTTCCTCCGTTCGGTAGCCGGAATACTGCCCGCGCACCGTCATGTGCGGAACTTCTTCCTTACTGATCGGGCGGATGGCGCGGACCGCTTTCACCTTCTCGTCGCGCACCGCGTTCGCATCGAGCGACACGGGCGGTTCCATCGCCACGAGCGACAAAATCTGCATCGCGTGGTTTTGAAGCATGTCGCGGGCGATCCCGGATGTGTCGAAGTAGTTGCCCCGCCCCTCGACGCCGATCTTTTCCGCGACGGTGATCTGCACGTGGTCGATATATTTATGGTTCCACAGTGGCTCGAACAGTTCGTTGGCGAAGCGGAAGACAAGGATATTCTGCACCGTCTCTTTGCCAAGATAATGGTCGATGCGATAGATCTGATCCTCATCAAAAAACGAGGATAGCGTGTCGTTCAAATGGCGGGACGTATCCAGGTCGTACCCGAACGGCTTTTCGATGATGACGCGCGTCCAGGCACCACAGCCGGGCGTCGTTTTGCTGAGTTTCGCTTTACCCAGTTGCTCGATTACTGTCTCGTACTGCTCCGGTGGAATCGCCATATAGAATAAGCGGTTGCACGGGGTCTGCCGCTCGGCGTCCAGTTCGGTCAATCGTTCGGCAAGACCTTTGTAGCCGTCCGGCTTATCGAAGTCGCCTTTTTGGTAATACAGGCGCGACGCGAACGAGTCCCATTCCTTGCCCTCGGTCGGCATTTTCGGGGCGAACTCTTTGACCGCGGCACGCATATCCTCGCGGAAGGTGGCGTCGTCTTTATCGCGCCGCGCATAGGCTAAAATGGCGAACGACTCGGGAAGCAGTTTCTCACGATGCAGGGCGTAGAGCGCGGGGGCGAGTTTCCGCTTGGTCAAGTCGCCGGTCGCGCCGAACAGCACGAAAACGCAGGGGGCGAGTTCACTCATAAGTCAGGGTTCCTTTGAAACGATACATCCGAAACGGGAATGATTACACGGCTTCCATTCTCTAAGTACCGGTACCTATCCTGCCCGACCCCGGTTCCATTTTGCTTATAATTTCGCCGACGGAACACGCGGGGGCAGGGTTATAAACCCCGCTCCGGTATGCCGTATACTACCTTCGAGGAATCCGATTTATGTTGAACGCCATCCCTTTTGTCTACTTTTTCTACGCCGTTGCGTTGTTCGGCGGCGGCTACATGGGCTACAAGACCGCCGGCTCCGTGCCGTCGCTGATCGGGAGTTCGCTGTTCGCGGTGCTGGCAATCGCCGCAGGGATCATTTCACTACAGAACAAACACAACGGATTGCTACTCGGACTCGAAACCGCGATGCTGGTCATCGGACTGTTCGTGTTCCGGTACATACAGACCGGGAAGCCGATGCCCGCGTTCGGAGCGATTGGGATGAGCGTCATTGTGGCTATTGTCACCGTGATGGCGGTGTCGCAACTACCGAAAGGCAATGCGAGCACTCTCACACCAGCCGAGCAAGTGCGATAAGCGAAGTGTCGTTCATACATCTCGGGGGAATGTTTCAGTTCACTAACCAGACGCCGTAGCCAAAAATCGTACGTCAGGGTTCGGTGAGCGATTGTAGCAACCGGGACTTACCGGGTTCGCTCTGCCTCCTCTGTTGTCATATGGCGACAAATGTCCAATAGCGTCTCATCCACTTCCTTCCCGGAATCCCGTGAGACCTACGTTGCCCGTCGCAGATAGACCGAGTTCGACACAACGGTGGTTGCGGTGCGGTGGTTCACGACGGATCTGGTCTGGTGCTCGGCACCGTCCGGATTCGAGCCAACTGACTCGCGCTAGGAAGGCGTGTTCACCGATGGGCTCGCGCCGTAGCGTAAGCCGTCTGTAAGCAGAGCGACCATACGCCTCGCATGCGCGGGTCCGCCGTCGTGAGCAGACATACAGAGGCTCGCGACCGCTCTCAGCAGGTCGTCCGGCTCGACACCGGCGCGTACTTTACCCGCCGCCGCCGCCGCGTCGAGCAATGTTCGGAGCACGGGTCGCAGTTGTTTTTCGAAGTAGGCGGGCAAGGTGTCGAATGCCGGGTTCCCCGAGTGCAGGGCAGTTGCCAGACCGCGTTTGGTCGCGATGAAGTCCGCATATCGTTGCATCCATCGCGCCAGTGCCTCGCCCGGCTCATGATCCGCGGCCAGAGCCAGGGCGGCTTCGGCACAGGCGTCGACTTCGTGACGAAAGACGGCCGCGATGAGGTCCGAGCGTTGCGGAAAATGGCGATACACGGTGCCGACGCCGACGCCAGCCCGGACGGCGACCTCCCGCACGGGAGCGTCCACCCCCGAAGTCGCGAACACCGCCAATGCCGCCTCCAGCAACGAATCGATGTTGCGCTGTGCGTCGGCACGAACGCGCCGGTCTAGACGGACCTGAGGTTCCAAGACATCACTACCATCACCTTGTTCTTTTTTTTTCTCGTTCATCAAGTTTTCTATTTTACCTCTTGCAAACGGAACAATGTTCCTTTATAATTGGAACATCGTTCCGTTTAACCCTTTTTTAGCACAGGAGGGCGGTGTCGACCACACATTGATGCAAGAAGGATATTATACTATGAAAGATAAACCCGTCGCCCTGGTCACCGGGGCAAACAAAGGAATCGGTCTTCAGATCGCGAAGGACCTTGTGGCGCACGGCTTCACCGTGCTCGTCGGGTCACGCGACATCGAGCAGGGAAAGACAGCCGCGAAGAGCGTTGGCCCGGATGCCCACCCCCTCCAGATCGATGTCACGAATCAGGCCTCCATCAATGCCGCAGCAGACCACGTTCGCAACGAGTTCGGCCGCCTTGACGTGCTGATGAACAACGCGGGCATTTCGCACGCCGGCAAACCCGGCAGGAAATTCGAGAACCTCAGCGATATTAATTCGCTCACCAACACTCCGCTCGACGATGTTCGCGCGGTGTTCGAGACCAACGTGTTCGGCGTGATTGCCGTCACGCAAGCGATGCTGCCGCTTCTGCGTGAAGCACCGGCCGGGCGCATCGTCATTACCGCAAGCTCGGGCGGCTCACTCACATTGAACTCGGACTCTGCGAACCCACACCGCGCAATGTTCGGCAACTACTCCGTGTCGAAAACGGCGGCTCACGCAGTGATGCTCGCCTTTGCCATTGCCCTCGAATCGACAAATATCAAGGTCAACGCTGCTTGCCCCGGTTTCACCTCCACGGACCTTAACAACTTCAACGGCACGCGTACCGTGGCAGAAGGCGCACACGAACCCGTCCGCTTAGCACTCATCGGTGAAGATGGTCCGACGGGCACATTTTCGGACGAGAACGGCCCGGTCGCGTGGTGATGTCGTCTTCAGCGACACTGCGCTACATCTCCGCTCAGCAAATGTTCAGAAATTTACCTTAACACGAATTCAGAAGGAAAACCATTATGCGTATTTTCGTCACCGGTGCTACCGGTTTTGTCGGCTCCGCTATCGTGCCGGAATTGTTGGGTGCTGGACATCGGGTGCTGGCCCTCTCCCGGTCAGATGAGGGTGCCAGGTCTCTGCTGGCGGCTGGTGCCGAAGTGCACCGCGGCGATTTGGAAGACCTGGAAAGCCTGCGCAGTGGGGCAGATGTGTCGGATGGCATCATTCACGTCGGCTTCAATCACGACTTCTCGAGGTTTGCGGAAAATTCTGAGACAGACCGGCGTGCCATTGAAATGATGGGCAGCGTGCTGGAAGGATCAAACCGGCCTTTGATCGTCACCTCAGGGGTACCCCTCACACCACACCACCTCACCACAGAGGACGATGTGCCGCCTCCCGGCTCAGGCGGAACTCCTCGGGTGTCGGAGCAGACAGCGATAGCATTGGTTGCACGCGGCGTGCGTGCGTTGGTGGTGCGCATGTCGCAGGTCCACGACCGAGACAAGCAAGGTCTCGCCACCTACCTGATCGCGCTCGCTCGCGAGAAGGGAATCTCGGCCTATGTCGGTGCCGGGATCAACCGCTGGCCCGCGGTGCACCGGTTCGATGCGGCAACCATCTATAGGCTAGTGCTTGAGAAGGGACTTACCGGGGCGAGGTATCACGCGGTCGCAGAAGAGGGTGTATCGGTTCGAGAGATTGCAGAAGCAATCGGTCGGGGTTTGAAGATACCGGTCGTGGCCCTGTCCCCCGACGAGGCTAAAAATCATTTCGGGTGGCTCGCATTCCCTGTCAGCATGGACGCTCCGGTGTCAAGCACGCTGACGCAACAACGGCTGGGATGGCACCCGACCGAGAAGCCTGGGTTTATCGCCGATCTCGAGCGATCAAGTGCATTCGAAGCCTGAGTAGGCTGCATACCTGCTGGCCGCCAAAGCGCACATTCCGATGGGCGACGACCAGAGCCAGTGGTGCAGTTCGCAACGCTGGCTCACTCACGAGGCGGTGGACTCGCTACACCGCCTGCAGACCGACAATATCGACCGATTACGCCTGGCTACAGTGCAAACAGATTAAGCGTGCAAAGTCCTGAATTTCCGTTTCGTGAACAGAACCCTACACGTATCAGGCGCGAAACGCCGTGTCCATTTGCGCTTCTCTTGCCGCGCCGGGCACGAGCAGGCGCGGGACCAGTTTTCCGTTCGCGCCGACATCCACGATGATCGTGTCGCCGGTCTGAAATTCGCCGCGCAGGATCGCCGACGCTATCGGGTTGTCCACCAGCCGTTGCACCGTGCGCCGGAGCGGTCGCGCCCCGAAGAGCGGGTCGTACCCCTGCTCGACCAGCGCGGCTTTCGCGGCGGACGTGACCTGTAGTTTCATCTCGCGTTCCGCGAGCGCCTTCTCGGTTTTGCGTAGTACCAGTTCCACGATCTCCCCGATCTGCTCCCGGTTCAGGGCATGGAAGACGACCACTTCATCGATGCGGTTGAGCAGTTCGGGGCGCAATTGTCCGCGCAGTTCGGTATACACCGACGCCGACATGCGCTCGTACTGGCGCTCTGCCTCGTCCTTCGTAGCATTCGCCGGGGTCGCTTCGATCAGGTGCGAACCGATATTCGACGTCATGATGATCACCGTGTTCTTGAAGTTGACCACGCGCCCCTGTCCGTCGGTCAGCCGCCCGTCGTCAAGGACCTGGAGCAATACGTTCCAAACATCCGGGTGCGCCTTCTCGATTTCGTCCATCAGGATCACACGGTATGGGCGACGCCGCACCGCCTCGGTCAGTTGTCCGCCTTCTTCATAGCCGACGTAGCCCGGCGGTGCGCCGATCAGCCGCGCGACGGTGTGCTTTTCCATGTACTCCGACATGTCGAGTCGGACCATCGCCGTTTCGTCGTCGAACAGAAACTCGGCTAGCGCCTTCGCGAGTTCGGTTTTGCCGACGCCGGTCGGTCCGAGGAACAGGAACGAGCCCGTAGGGCGGTTCGGGTCGGCGAGTCCCGCCCGCGACCGGCGGACCGCCTCGGCGATCGCGTTGATCGCGGCGTCTTGACCGATGACGCGCTGATGCAGGTGCGATTCGAGTTCTAGCAGTTTATGCGCTTCACCGGAAAGCATCCGCACCGCCGGGATGCCGGTCATTTTGGCGACTATTTCCGCGATGTCGTTCTCATCCACCACGGAATCACGCCCCGTTTCCGCGACCCACTTCTCGCGTGCGGTCGTGAAGGCCGCCCGCAGTGCCTGTTCTTCGTCGCGCAGTTTGGCGGCGCGTTCGTACTCACGCTCGTCTGCCGCTGCTTTGCCCTCGGACACGAGATCGTGCAACCGCGCTTCCATATCTTTGAGTTCGACGGGCATGCTCGACATTTGAATGCGCACCTTCGACGACGCCTCATCTATCAGGTCAATCGCCTTGTCCGGCAGGAACCGCTCGGTGATGTAGCGCGACGATAGCTTGACTGCCGCGATCAGGGCCTCGTCGGTGATCTTGACCCGGTGGTGCGTTTCGTAACGGTCACGCAACCCCTTCAAAATAGAGACCGTGTCGTTGATCGTCGGCTCCCCGACAAAAACCGGCTGGAATCGTCGCTCTAACGCCGCATCCTTCTCGATGTTTTTCCGGTATTCGTCCAGAGTGGTAGCGCCGATGCATTGCAACTCGCCGCGTGCGAGCGCGGGTTTCATCATGTTAGACGCGTCCATCGCCCCTTCCGCCGCCCCCGCGCCGACCACGGCGTGTAGCTCGTCGATGAATAAAACCACCTGCCCGGCGGCTTTTTTTACTTCGTCCATGACGCCTTTTAAGCGTTCCTCGAATTCGCCGCGGAATTTCGCCCCGGCGACGAGTGCCCCCAAGTCGAGCGACAGTAGGGTGCGGTCGCGGAGCGACTCGGGAACGTCGTTGGCGATGATCTTCCGCGCCAAGCCTTCCACGATGGCCGTCTTCCCAACACCAGGGTCGCCGATCAGGACCGGGTTGTTTTTGGTGCGGCGGGACAAAACCTGGATGACACGGGTGATCTCTTCGTCGCGCCCGATGACCGGGTCGATCTTGCCTTCCCTTGCCAGTGCCGTCAGGTCGCGCGAGTACTTGGCGAGAAGCTGGTATTTCGCTTCCGGCTCGGCGTCAGTGACGCGCCGGTCGCCGCGAATCTGTTGCAAAGCGCGGTAAATCTGTTCTTCGGTGATACGCGCAGCGGCAAGTATCCGGGCGGACGGAGCATCCGCTTCCTTGATGATACCCAGCAGAAGGTGCTCGACTCCGACAAACTGGTCCCGGAGTCGGCTCGCCTCACCTTCGGCGAGTTCCAGAATGCGCTTGAAGCGCGGTGTCATATAGATTTGTTGCTCGGTCCCCTGATCCGCCGAATACACCTTCGGCGTGCGCGCCAGCGACTCCTCGATACGCCGGATGATGCTCGTGCGGTCCGCACCGACGCGCTCCACGATCTGTCCGACAAGCCCGTCCTCTTGTTCGAGCAGGGAAAGGAGCAAATGCTCGGCGTCCATTTGCGTGTGCTTGTAACGGCGCAAAACTTCCTGGGAATCATATATCGCGCTACGGGCGCGGTCGGTGTATGTTTCAAACATGGCTTTGAGTTCTCCTCGCGCGACATTGGAACGTCGACCAGTCACTGCCCGTTCCTCGTATTAACTTCTTTTCTTAGTTCGTCCACCTCTTGTTGGAGCAGGTCCATCCGCTCCAACAAATCCAGAATGATCTGTACCCCGGCGAGATTCACACCCATCTGCTGGGTCAGATTTTGAATCCGGCGCAACCGTTCGATGTCTTGTTCCGAGTACAGACGATTTTTCCCGACCCGTTGTGGACGCACCAACCCTTCTCGCTCGTACATACGGAGCGTTTGCGGGTGGAGAGGCGGCTCGTCGCCTTTTTCACGGCGTACTAGGCGGGCGGCAATCGAAATCGTGTAGACCGGCTCGTTGGAGAACGGGTTGTTCATGTCGAGTTGCCTTCACCCAATGTTTTTAGTTCGCCAAGCAGTTCGGTCTGACGTTCGTTCAAGTTCTTTGGGACGGTTACTTTGATGCGCGCGTAAAGATCGCCGAACCCGCCGCCCGACTTGAGTTTTGGCATCCCCTGACCGGTGAGGCGGAGCGACTGCCCGGACTGCACCCCGGCGGGAATCCGCATCGTTAGGCGTGTCCCTTTCGGGGTCGGGACTTTCACTTCGCCGCCCAGAGCCGCGTCGTAGAACGGCACCGGAACGTCGGCATAGAGATCGTCACCCTTGCGCTCGAACGTATCGCTCGGTGCGATTTTTACGACGAGATACAGGTCGCCGCTCCCCGCCCCCCCGTTCATCCCTTGTCCGGCGACGCGGATCTTTTGACCCTCCGCGACTCCTGCCGGAATCTTGACTTCGACCCGCTTCCCGCCACCGTCGGCATAGCCGCCCCGATTCAGGTCGTAGCGCGACTCGCCCGATATGTTCAAGCTTTTCGTCACGCCGGAGTACGCCTCCTCGACGGTGATGGTGAGACCAGCTTCAGTGTCCGCGCCACGCTGGGGTGCCTGCCGCATGCTTGCCCCGAACGGTGACGCCCCCCCGCGTCGCGCCCCACCCGCCTGGTCTCCAAACAACGACGCGAACAGGTCGTTCATATCCCCGAACTGCGACGGGTCGACCCCGCCGCCGTACTCGACACGGTAACCGCCCGGATAGCCGCCCGCTCCCCCACCGCCGCCGCCGGGGAACCCGGGACCGTTCTGGGAGTAAGCCTTCCACTGGTCGCCAAACTGATCGTATTTTTTGCGCTTGTCCGGATCGCCGAGAACATCGTAAGCTTCCTGCATCTGCTTGAACTTATCCTCGCTACCTTTATCGCCTGGGTTCACATCCGGGTGATACTTTCGGGCGAGTTTGCGGTAGGCAGACTTAATATCCTTCTCGCTGGCGCCCTTTTCCACGCCCAACAATTTGTAGTAATCCTTGTAGTTCGGTCCGGTTGCCATACGATATGCCTCAGAATGCGCTTCGCGCGCAAAACACTTTATAGTAATACGCTCATCATGTGGCGCATTTTTTGGGGCTTTGCCCGCTGCAAAGCCCCGTTCATCCTCGGCCTCATTCTCACCGATCCCGGTGAGACTGTGAGGGGCAACTAGCTCGCGCCGTCCCCTGTAGCCACCGTCATCGCACTGATTTCGGGCTCGTTACTCGTGCCCGCCGTGACGGGTACGGCTTCCGAGCCAAACGCAGTGACCTGCACTTTACGCGGCTTGTTCGCCTGCGACTTCGGCAGATGGATTTCGAGCAAACCGTCCTTGTAGGACGCGATAACCGCATCGGCGTTCACCGGAACGGCGAGCGTGAATGAGCGCTGAAATCGCCCGTAGGATCGCTCGACACGCACAAAGCTGTCCCTGCGATCCTCGTTCTCGAACTTGCGCTCACCGCGCAGAGTGAGCGTGTCACCGGTCAACTCGATATCCACGTCCTCCGGTTTCAGCCCCGGCAGTTCGGCGCGTAGCACGATCTCGGTTTGCGTTTCCGCGACATCGACCGCCGGGGACCACAGGCGGGTAGCTTGCGTCATTTGTCCCGTCCCTCGCTCATTCGTCGGCGCAATTACGCCTTCGAAGAGACGATTCATCTCCGATTGCAACCGGTCCAAATCCCGAAAAGGGTCATAACGAACAATGCTCATGATTTAATCCTTTCCTTCGTGTGTTTGACGTTGCCCTCCCCCTCTCCCTACGTAGGGAGAGGGGGAGGGCGGCTTATGAATCTACTTATCGTCGCTCTTGAACTCCGCGTCGATCACGTCATCATCCACCTTTTTCGTACCGCCCGGCTGTGCGTTGAAGTCCGCCGCATTGTACGCTTGCGTCGTGTCCGGGTTCGCCGATCCCGCGCCGTCCGCATTTGCGCCCTCGGTATTCCCCGAGTTTTGATACAGTCGGCTGGAGAATGAATAGGCGGCTTCCTGTAGGTTCGCGGTGGCGGTAGCGATCCGGCTGTCGTCGTCGCTTTCTACCGCGGAACGCAGTTCGGCGATCTTGCCCTCGATGTCGGTGCGCTCGTCCGCAGTCACCTTGTCACCGAGGTCTTTGAGCGTCCGCTCCGTACTCAAGATCAACTGATCCGCCTTGTTCCGCGTTTCCGCCTTTTCCTTGAACTGGCGGTCGGCGTCGGCGTTCTCGGCGGCTTCACGCACCATGCGCTCGACATCCGCTTTCGACAGGCTCGATGATCCGGTCACGACAATGGACTGCTCCTTGCCGGTGCCCTGATCCTTTGCCGATACTTTCACAATGCCGTTCGCGTCGATGTCGAAGGTCACTTCGATCTTCGGCACACCGCGCGGCGCGGACGGAATCCCCGACAGTTGGAAGTCGCCGAGAACTTTGTTGTGTGTCGCGATCTCGCGCTCGCCCTGGAACACCTTGACGTGAACATCGGTCTGACCGTCCGCCGCCGTCGAGAACACTTCGCTCTTTTTGGTCGGGATGGTCGTGTTCCGGTCGATCAGTTTCGTCATCACGCCACCGAGGGTTTCGATGCCGAGCGAAAGCGGCGTCACATCCAGCAGGACGATCCCCTTGACTTCCTTGTTCAGCACACCCGCCTGCACCGCCGCGCCGACCGCGACGACTTCATCCGGGTTTACCGAACGGTTCGGCTCCTTGCCGGTCATTTCCTTGACGAGGTCCTGAACTGCCGGAATCCGGGTCGAGCCGCCGACCATGATCACCTCGTCCAACTCCGCAACTTTCAACCCGGCATCGCTCAGGGCTTGCTCTACCGACTTGCGCGTCCGGTCCACCAGGTCTTTGGTCAGATCGTCGAACTTGGCGCGAGTCAGGTTGACATCCAGGTGGAGCGGTCCGTCCTGATTCGCGGTGATGAACGGCAGGTTGATATTCGTGGAAAGCGCGGAAGAGAGTTCGATCTTCGCCTTTTCCGCCGATTCACGCAAACGCTGTGCCGCGTTCTTGTCCTTGCCGAGATCCACGCCGTTCTCTTTTTTGAACTCTTCGATCAAAAAGGTCACAATCCGCGCGTCGAAGTCGTCACCGCCGAGGTGCGTGTCACCCGAGGTAGACTTGACTTCAAACAAGCCATCCTCGATCTCTAGAACTGTCACGTCGAACGTACCGCCACCCAGGTCGTAGACCAGGATCGTTTCGCGTTCCTTTTTATCCACGCCGTACGCCAGAGCCGCGGCGGTCGGTTCGTTGATGATGCGAAGCACGTTCAAGCCCGCGATCTCCCCCGCTTGCTTGGTCGCGGTCCGCTGGGAGTCGTTGAAATATGCCGGGACGGTAATAACTGCCTGCGTAACCGGCTCGCCGAGGTACGCCTCCGCGTCGGCTTTCAGTTTCTGCAAGATCATCGCCGAAATCTGTTCCGGGGAATACGGTGTGCCGTCGATCGTGGTGCGGTGCGCGGTGCCGATATGCCGCTTGATAGAAACGATCGTGCGGTCCGGGTTCAAAACGGCCTGCCGTTTCGCCGGTGCGCCGACTAGTTTTTCGCCCTGTTTATTGAATCCGACAATACTCGGAGTCGTGCGTGCGCCTTCGGCGTTCGGGATAACGACCGGGTCGCCGTTTTCGATAACCGCCACGACGGAGTTTGTTGTTCCTAAGTCAATGCCGACTGTTTTTGCCATGCCTTAAATATCCTTTTGCGCTGTTCGCGCGAATGATTTCTCACGTAAACTTACGCAATAAATATCGAAAAGTTCCCGCGATTTGAGTATAACACCTTAGCGTAATACTGTCAAGTAACTTATAAAATTTCACTGGGTGGTCCCACCGTGCGATACGCTCTCCCGACGCAACCTGGGTATCGCGCTCGCGGTTGGATATGATTCCGAACGAGCGGCGCAAGACGTTTTTGCCGCTCTGTCCCGACTTCGCTCTGAAGATAACGTCCCCCCACCGATAGTGGACGCTCCGCGCAAGCGAAGATGCACGAGTACGTCGAAAACGGACTTCGTCTCGGGGTTCTTTTGCACCCGGCGAAGCGTCAGGTCTGGGTGTATCGCCCCGATGTAGACCCGGAAAAATTCGTGGACCAGTGACTGTGTCCAGCGAACCCGAAATGCCCGGGTTCACTCTGAACATTACGGCGATTTTCGACGCCGACAGTGGAGTTTTTAGTAGTGAACCCGCCGCTACTAAATTGCGTCTTAAAGAGAAGTGACAAAAGCGGGATAAACTACGTCTATTCCCTTAACAGACAAAGGAACTGGAACCCCATGATGAAAAGAATCAGCCTGCTTGCCCTTGCAACGTTCGCCCTGACGAGTACCGCGTTCGCGCAGGAAGCGGCGACCACTCCGCCCGCCGTTCCCGCGCCTGCCAGAGCGGAAAAAGTGCCGATGCGCACTGTGAAGGAAGTATTGAAGCGGATCGAGGAAGGCGCGGGTACCGGTGTTCGTATCGTTGCTGACTCGACTGTTCTGACGGAGAAAGTTCCTCTCCCCGCGGAGGCGACAACGCCGGGAAATTTCGAGGCGCAGATCGCCGCCGTAGTGGACGCGCTTCCCAAAGGCACTGCATGGGCCAAGCTGTATTTGCCCGCCGAGGATGCCCGCTCCTATAAGGGCGATGACCTGGCCGATTACGCGATCGCGCAATCGAAACTGTTCGGCAGAGTCGGTAATGCCCCTGCGGGTTCCGTGGAAGTAATGGGTAAAGTACTGCCTGCCGAAAAGGCACAAGCCGTGATCGACGCGCTGAATCTCAAACCGGTCCATCTACTCACTAATCCGGTTGCTAAAGCGGTCAGCGCGGGAGACTCGGCGACGTGGGCGAAAATGACGGATGCGGATAAGGAAGCGTTCGCCAAAAAAGAAGCTTCCAAGATGATTGCGCTCGGGCCGCAAAATCTTGCCAATCAGTTCGGTCAACAGGCGGCGGTCATGGGCCAGATGTTCGGCATGATGTCGCCGGAGCAGCGCGATCAGTTTCGCCAGTCCATGATGGACACCATGCGAAACGGCGGCGGCGGTATGAACATGATGTTTATGGGGCGCGGGGGCGGCAACCGGCAGAACGGTCAACAACGTGGTGGCGGCAGAGGAGACGTACAGGTGACACCGGTCCTTCCTGGCCAACCGTAGTCACACCAACAATGGAGCGGGCGCGAACGGTGTTTTACTCCGTCGCGCCCGTTTTTTCGTCGGTCGCTGTGCTTACCATAATATAATGTGGTCCGATGTCGGGAACCTCGAACTCGGTCCCCTCGATCTGCCAACCACATTTGACATAAAAGCCCAGCGCCGATACCCGGGCGTTGCACCACAAACGCGGAATTTTGTTTTCTGCCGCAAAAGCTTCCGCAAAGCGAACGATGTCCCGCCCCGCCCCGGTCCCCCGTGCTTCCGCACTCGTCGCCATCCCGCGCAGTTGCAAAGAACCGTCCTCACATCGGAACAGCGAGGCGATTCCGATGAGCGTACCTGTAGGATCGAACGCGCCGACGTGAGATGCGTCCTCATCGCCGGGATAAAACGACTTTTTCTGTGGCAAGCCGGGGTACAGAATGCTCATGCGCAAATCGCGAAGAGCAACCACCTCGGTAGCAAAATCAAGCAGGCGGACCGTTATCACCGCTACACCGCCATCGGCAAGGGAAGCGCGGGACGGTGCGCCGGGGCATCCAACAGTCGCCGGGAGTCGTCTCGCTCGATGACGTTGTACAGCGGATCGCGCTCTACCGGGTCGCGTCCCGCTTCCACGATCATCTGTACCAACTGCTGCTGGGTCAGGTTTTGTGAAGTGTTCTCGTCCGAAATCTCGTGCGTGATCACGTACTCCACGATCGTGCCGTCGATATCGTCCGCACCGTACCACTGCGCGGCTTGCGCGACGGGCGGCGTAATCATCATCCAGAACGCCTTGATGTGCGGAAAGTTATCGAGCATCAGCCGGCCGATGGCGACGGCTTTCAAATCCAGCACCCCGGTGGTCGGCGGCAGGTGAGAGAGCTTGGTCCCCTTCGACGAAAACGCGAGCGGGATAAATGTGAGGAACCCTCCGGTCTCGTCCTGTGCTTCGCGGAGTTTCATCATGTGTATGACCCGCTCCTCCAGCGTCTCGATATGCCCGTACAGCATTGTCGCGTTGGTATGCAACCCGACGCGGTGCGCGGTTTTGGCCGTTTCCAACCATTCGGCGGCTGTCTCCTTGCGCTCGAAGATCGCGTCATGCACGCGGTCGGTGAGGATTTCCGCGCCACCGCCGGGGAGCGACGAAAGCCCGTGCGCTTTGAGTTCGAGTAGCACCTCCGTCATCGGCTTTTTGGCGAGTTTTTGGATCTGGAGCAGTTCCACCATGGTGAACGATTTGATGTGCGCTTCCGGTCGGGTTGTCTTTACCGTATCCAGGAGTTCGAGGTAATAGGAGTACGGCAGTTTCGGATGAATGCCGGCAACCATGTGGATCTCGGTCACGGGGATATGACGGGTTCGTTCCAGCTTCGTCCGCACGTCGTCCATCGTCATGGTGTAGGGCGCGGGTCCGTCTTTTTGCGCGTAGAACGAGCAGAACTTGCACCCTTTGTTACATACGTTCGTGTAGTTGATATGCTGGTTCCGAACATAGTAGGTATTGTTGCCGTTTTTCGTCTCGCGGACGATGTTGGCGAGCGCACCGATCCCGTTCAGGTCGTCCGATTCCCAGAGCGTCAAGCCGTCTGCGAACGACAGTCGTTTCCCTTCCATCACCTTATCGTAAAGCGGAGCGAGGGGTGAGTGTTGAAGGTATCGGTGTGCAATAGAGGGACTGAGCGGCGCGGTGGGTATATTTTTCATCGTCTTGGCTTCTTAAGGAACAGGTATCTCGACTTTAACTGAACCCGTTCACTTTGTGCTTTCCTTCACAATGTATCGCCGGTGTTTCCGAATGTCAAGATGGAAACGTCGTCATCTGGAACGGTTGCTTTGCGATGGCAATTATAACGAATACTGTGATTCGGGTCACCAAAAAACTGTCGCCTTGATCACGGATACCCCGGATGGTTCACGGATATAAATGAATTCGTTGATACAGCGCCTTTCGCCACAAATCTTTTCGCGCCGACGACGGAGGAAATATCATGAACCATTTTATACCGGTGTTCGCCCGGCGTGCCCCATATATCACAACCTCGGTCGTAGCGAGTATTTTATTTTTAGCGGGATGCGGAGGCGGAAGCGATTCCCCCTCCCCTTCGGGATCTCCTTCGCCGTCGCCATCGCCCGTCATCTCCCCGTCGCCGGTAGTATCGCCGTCGCCGACCGTTTCC
>JACMMA010000036.1 GCA_014379275.1 Armatimonadota bacterium
AAGCACCACGATGCCGAGCGCGAACAATTCGAACCGCTTTTGTACGATCGGGAAGTTGCCGAAGAAATAGCCCGCGCCCATGCACACCCCGACCCACAGGATCGCGCCCGCGACACTGTAGGAGAAGAATTTTGCGAACGGCATTTTGCCCATGCCGGCGGTGAACGGCGCGAACGTCCGCACGATCGGTACGAACCGCGCCCGTATGATCGCCTGACCGCCGTATTTCGCGAAAAACCCCTCGGTCTTGAGGAGATATTCGCGCTTGAATAGTTTCGACTTGCCGTTGAATAGCCGCTCGCCGAAAAACTTGCCCACAGTGTAGTTCAACGTGTCGCCGCACAGGGCCGCGACAAACAAAACCACCGCAACAAGTAACGGATTCAATCCCATCGCCGGGTTTGCCGAGAGCGCACCGACCGCGAAAAGAAGGGAGTCGCCGGGAAGAAACGGCATGATTACCAGGCCGGTTTCGGTGAAGATAATCGCGAAGAGCAGGATGTAAACCAGCGAATGGTACTGGGTGATAAATGTTTCTAAGAAGTCTTTGGTATGGCGAAGCAGATCAATGGGGTTCATAGCAGGTATTGGTTCGGCTCGGGGCAAGAAATATCCTCCCCAAACGAAAACGCCGCCGGGAACATAGCTGCTCCCGGCGTCGCCCTTCCGAACGGATCAGTTGCGTTTGCGTGTAACGCCGTCGCCGCCTGTTACTTTGAGGTAACCGCTGTAGTCCCGACCATCGACCGTGAACACGAAGTCTCCCTTGATACCCGGTCTTGTTTTCTCGGTCGTTTCGCCGTTAACCGAGGTGATCTCGTTAAATGTCCATGTCAACTTATTCATGATCCCGCGGAACGCGATGACGCGGCTGTTTTCCGTGCGGATCGTTCCGACAACACGGCCATCCTGTGAAACCCGTCCGGCAATCGGGTAGGGACCGAACGTGCCGAGTATGCTACCTTCTTTGTCTATACTGAACTCCACAGATGCGCTGGCGAAAGCGATGTCTTCGGGCAAGCGCGGTGTGAATGCGTCGCCGAAGAAGCCGCCGTCCGAGTAGGATCCGCGATAGCCGCTGTTCGGTTCCGAACCGCCGACCGAGAGTTCGAAGTTACCCGCACGGCCAACACCATCGATACTAATGATGAAATCGCCCGCCTGCCCCCCGCCTTCCAGCGTGCTCGTTCCCAACCTGCCTTCGATCTTGCGTTCCGAAAGACCACTGGCTGGCTCATAGGTCACCGACCCGTTAAAGCGTCCGTCATTGTTGAATGCCCCGACGAACGTCCCCACCGGCGAATTGTTCGTTTGGCTAAGAAATCCGGTGAACGATCCCGACGGGTCTACGGTAAGCGAGATGTTTCCGTTTTCGCTCTGTTCCGGGATGCCGTAGGTTCCGCGATACGAGCCGGCATAAGGGCTGTTGCCTGCTGTCGGCGCGATATCGCTTTTGCCGAGCGATCCCACAAAGCTCTGATTCCCCTGGGTGAGTGTGAAGTTACCTTGCGTAGAGTTGTCCGTGGTTTTAGTCAGTACCCCGGCAAGCCCGACTGTTTCGTTGCCGAAGTCGACATCGGCGGTGAAGTTTCCGGCAGAATTGATCGTTCCGGTAAGACTTCCCGTCTCATTACCGCGCGTAAACAAGCCTGTCATCGCGCCCGAAGAATCCACGCTGAACGACGTGCTGCCGTTCTGCGACAGCCCCGGGACGTTATACACGCCGCTGTAGGAACCCTGGTAACCGCTCGTACCGGGTGCGACCGGGGTTTCGCCCACATTGAACGAACCCGAGTAGGGGACATTACCTTCCGTGAGAGTAAAGTTTCCGCCGGTGACGGACACCGAGACTTCCGGAAGCCCTCCCAAACCTGTACCCGCTACCGTGCCGGAGAACGTCCCTCTGGTGTTCGCGGTCCGGTCGAACGTGGAACCGTTCAAGACGCCGTTGTTTTCCAGCTTGCCGGAAAACTCACGGAGCTTTCCGCTCTGGTTATCCAGGCTGCCGGTGACGTCGCCCTTCGTTCCCACCGTGAACGTGAAGATGCCGCTTTCGCCCAGTTGGGGAATCGTGTAGGCGGCCCGGTAGGCGCCGCCGAAACTACTATTTTTGTCCGTGCCGGAACCGCACCCGGTTAAGATAAAGACGCTTGTTGCTCCCAGGGAGTAAAGAAACGCGGATCGGGAAAGTTTTGCCATCCGTACATCAAATCCTTTCGCGCATGTTTGGGGAAGTGGTCGCCGTCCCGATGGACAGTTGTTTCCCCTCTTAGTGCACCATTCTTTAAATAGTATCGGCACGAGGGGCACCGGGATTTAGGTCTGACCGCATTCTGTTTATTTGCGATCACTGTCACGCCCGACGGACGGAGGTCATTTTTGTTTTGGTGATACCCTGCGTGAACACCGGGACGGTCAAGATGCGCGATGATTCCCGGCGGTGTCGTTGCCGGAACGAAAGCACGCTATAGGAACGTAGCAAAGCGGGTGAACGATAGCCAGATGACAGACAGCGTTACCAATGAAACGACAACGCCAGTGACGGCGGTAAAACCACAAATCGGTTGGGGGCGCATCGCGCTGTTCGCGGGATTGTTCCTCATCGTTATCGCGGTGATTTACTCCCGACAAAAAGAAGCGTTGGAAGTATGGAACACGCTTCGTGCCGGAAACCCGGGTTTAATCGCTGCCGCAATGGCGGTGCAGGTAGTCTACTGGACGACGTTCGCCGCGATGTATCAAACATCCTATCGCGTGGTCGGCCTCCAGAGTCGGGTGCGTGACCTGCTCCCCGTCTGGCTTGGCTCGCTGTTCGTGAGCATCGCCGCGCCCGCCGCCGCGCCCGCCGTCTTTATGGACGATGCGGTCCGGCGTGGCCAATCTCCCGCGAAAGTGGCGGCAGGAATCCTCGTTTTACGCCTGACCGATTTCGGCACGCTGACCGTTTTTATCGCGTTCGGCATCGCGACGATGGCGACGCGCATGAACGTGCATCCTTGGCAATCCGCGACACTACTCGGCCACTGTGTCGCGCTTCTGATCCTGGTCGGTGTCACACTCGCCTGGAGCGGACCGTTATTCCTCGCACGGTGGCGACCGCAGGCACTGCGCGGCGTTCTGAACACGGTGCGGAACGCCGTCAACGGGACATTTCGCCTGTTGCGCCGCCCCGAACCGTTGACCATCGGTGGCGACCATGACTGGGCGACCCACCATGCCGAGCAATTTTCACACAGCGCGGATCTGGCACTGGCGAACCCCATCCGACTCGTCGCCCCCGCCGCCGTCGCCACGCTCGCACATCTATTAGACTGGGCGTCGCTCCACATCATGCTTCATGCATTCGGCATTGATGCAGACCTCGGCACGAGTCTGATCGCGTTCTCCGCGTGCCTCCTATACTGGATCGTTTCGCCTACGCCGGACGGGGTCGGATTTGTCGAAGCTGCGGTGGCATTGTCACTCGTCACAATCGGGGTCGCCAAGCAACCGGAAGCCATCGCCGCCGCCATCGCGTTCCGCGGCATCACGCTCTACCTGCCCGTCCTGCTCGGCGGCATCTGCCTGCCCCGCCTGGCGGCAGGGAAGGGTACGGGGTGATTGGCAAAACCCGCGCACGCCCTGGCAACCCGATCATCTTCTCTTCAAAACCACCGGATGCGCTTGAAGTAGAGGGCGAGTCCGGTGGCGACAGTGGCCATCAAACCGAGTGCCCAGGCATAGCCGTATTTCCAGTGTAATTCCGGCATGAAATCAAAATTCATCCCGTATACGCCCGAAATCAACGATGCACTCATCAATATCGTGGAAATCACGGTCATGGTTTTCATCACCTGATTCAGGCGGTTGCTCGTTTCCGCCATGCGGTTGCTCGCCTGGGTCATCATCGAATCCATGACGCCGCCCATGATGTCGCGGTGGAGGTCGATCTGCTCCGTGAGGCGCAGGGTATGGTCGTACACATCCTGATAAAAAACATGCAGTTTGCGGGGCATCAGCGACTGATCGTCCGTGCGTAACAGGTAGTTCAATATGTCGCGGTGCGGCGCGACGGCTTGTCGCAGGAGCAGGAGCCGCTTCTTCAGGACAAGCGCGGGCTTCATGTCCGGTAAACGACGTTCGCCGGTGTGCGGGTCGGCCGGCACGTCGCTATAGAGTTCGCTTTCCAAATCATCTATCGCCGTATCCAGATCGTCCATTACCGGGAAATAGTCGTCCACCACCGCATCGAGGAGCAGATACAACAAGTATGCCGGTTTGATACCGATCTGCGCCGAATTACGCTCCCAGCGTTTGCGGGTGTCGTTAACCACCGACACCGGTTCCTGGTGTACCGTCACGAGGTAGTTCGGGCCGAGAAATATGTCGATCTCGTGGGTCAGGTCTAATACATCGCTGGTGACTTTTTGCGGGATTCCCGCCCAGGTGCGCACCGATAAAAAAAGGTAGCCGTCGTAAGCGTCCACTTTGGCACGTTGCCGCTCATTCTGGGCATCCTCGATAGCGAGGGGGTGGAAGTCGAACTGCTCCTTTAAGATGCGCCAATCGTCTTCTGTCGGGGCGGTGACATCTATCCAGAGCGTCGGCAGGTAGAGCGTGGGGGGAGTACCGTTCTTTTCCTGCGCGGACGCACTCGGACGCTTCAGATATTGCCCGATCTGCTCGGGGGGGACATCGGGCGTCATTCGTTTTCCGTCGCAAACATTTACATGAATCATACGCTTGTTCGAACCCTACCTTCATGCGGCAACCGATTGTATCGTGTCGCGGCACGGAACATTTCCCGGATCGGGCGAATCCAAACCATTATGCCCATCCGCCGTTTACTTTGTGCCTTCGCCGCCTTTTTTGTTGCCTCTTCCGCGCACGCCCTCGGGATGATCGAGCAACCGTCTCCGACGAATCTCGTGTTGCGCGACGCGGTGCGCTTCTCGCAGGATATTATCGCGCCCGGCGGTGATAAGGGAAGGTCGCGCCCGCAACTGCTGGTGCTGATCGAGTCGAACGCGTCCACAGATCTGGTAGAGCGTTTCGCGCCCGCCTTGCGCGACGCCAACACGTACACGGCAGTTCTCGCGACGTATGAAGACGCGCTCGCCAGCGAAACCGACTCCCAAGTGCGTAGCTTCATCCGCTACAATACCTTGCGCACGATCATCGGGCGGGCGATATACCTGCCGACCACGTCGCGACGCGCTGTACTCACCCGTGCGACCGACCTTGCCGAGACGCTGGCGAAGGAAAACCGCGCCGATGCCGGGGTATGGGAAGCGACCGGCGATCTGTACGCGCTCAAGGATGACATCACGAATGCCGTCGCCGCCTACCGGCGCATGGGGGCATCGGGTTCCGCGCTGATGGCGTCCTATAAAACAGCGCAAGCCTATCAGCGCGTCCGTAACTGGGATAAGGCGAGAGCCGCCTATGAAGCCGGTATCCGCGCCGACGCGACACGCGGGGCAGGCGGAAGCGGTAAGGAGTCGCGGCACCTGCTGTACCAAGGGCTGGCATCCCTGTATCTCGCGGAAGGGCGTGAAAAAGACGCCGCGGAAGCGTTGCTCCTGTCCGCGCGCGTCAAGACGGACACCGCGACGCCGTACCCGCTCCGCCTCGACATCGCGGAATCGCTACTGAAACGCGGTTTCGCGAAGCAGGTGCGCGAATACGCCGCCGCGGTTTTGAAGATCACGCCGGACGATGAGGGGGCGAAGCGACTGCTCGCGGCGTCCGACGCGGCGACCCCGTAAACCGGATACAATCCGCTCATGGCGTGGCACTGGCTGGATATTTTGGTGATTTTACTGACGGTCGGACAGATCGGTTTCGTGGTGGCAATCGGGATAATCGCGGGGCGCATTAAAAACGGTCCGATGGCCCGGCTTTCAACCGCCGTCGGGCGCAACATCGCGTCGGGCAAAAAACTACTCCAAACCGGCCAGAAAGCGGGGATGGACTCGCTACCGCATCTTTCGCGCACCCGCGCCGCCCTGGTGCGTATCCCGCCCGCGTTTCGCCCGGTCGCGTTCGCCGACGCGCCGATCACCTACGCGAGCGCAGGCAAGCCGCTCATTCTGCTGAAAACGTTCCGCGGGCGTCGCTTCGGGACACGAAAGCGCCTTCCTGCTCCGGGAGTCGCGGAACGTCTGGGCTTGGTACCGCCGGCGTGGAAAAAGATCACCCCCTACCTCGGCTACGTAGGCACGGCACTCGCGGTGGTGCAGGAAGTGCAAAAGCAGTTGCCGCAGATCAGGCGGGTTCTTTCCGAACGCGGCTCTGAGTGATCAGTTCGCGGGCGGCTTCTACGTCGCGCCATTCCCCGATCTCGACCTCTTTTTCTTCCAGCGTTTTGTACACCTGGAAGAAGTGCTCGATCTCGCGTAGAACGTGCTCCGCGACGTGCGACAAGCGCCGAACGCCGTGATAGCGTGGGTCGTGGGAAACGCGGGCGAGAACTTTCTCGTCCGGCCCCTTGTCGTCGCGCATCATGAGTACGCCGAGCGGGCGACACGTAACCACGCAACCGGGAAAGGTTGGGTGGGAACCGATGACCAGAACATCGAGGGCGTCCCCATCCTGCGATAACGTTTCCGGTATCCATCCGTAGTCAAACGGGTAAAACAAGGGCGAATACATCGGGCGGTCCAGGCGGAAGACACCTAACTCTTTATCGTACTCATATTTGTTGGATGATCCGCGAGGTATCTCGATTACGGCATTGATTTCTTCCGGGGCTTTGTCCCCGATGGGTAGTGTACGGAACGGCATAGAATGAGCTCTTTCTCCTCGCTGAGACAAGAATACCAGAATTTCACTGGATTTTTGTTTCGGGCGGACAACTGTGCCCCCCCATGCTCTGGCATTTCTTACGCGCCGGGGAACGTCGACAGTTCCGCCGGCAGTTTCCCGCCTCTTCGCCGACGAATGGTCAGGGGGTAACCGCACCGATGATCTGTTCGACGCCCGCGAAACCGTTGGTTTGCAGATACGCCGCGATGCCATCCGCGATCTCGATAGCCGCGAGCGGATTCGTATAGTTGACCGTACCCGTCGCCACCGCCGTCGCCCCCGCAAGAAGGAACTCGATGGCATCGGTCGCGTTGACGATTCCACCCATGCCGATTATCGGTATGCCCGAGACCTGGGCGACTCGATAGACGTGGAGGAGTGCAATCGGTTTCACGGCCGGACCGGACAGACCGCCGGTGATGTTGGCGAGGCGGAACGTACGCTTGCGGGCGTCGATGCTCGTCCCGATCAACGTATTGATCAGCGACAAACCGTCCGCGCCCGCTTCCTCGGCGGCGCGCGCGATGGGGCGCATGTCGGTGACGTTCGGCGACAACTTGGCGATAAGCGGCAGATGTGTCGCCTTGCGACACGCCTGCACGACCGTCGCGGTTTGCAGCGGATCGGTGGCAAAATCCAGCCCGTGCGAAACATTGGGGCAGGAAATATTCAGCTCGATCGCGTCCGCCCCGCCCGCGTCGGTCAGTAGACGACAAACATACGCGAAATCCTCGGGCGTTTCGCCGGGAACGTTGACGATGATCGGGCAGTCATGGCGGCGCAGAAACGGCAACTTTTCGGCGATATAGTTCTCCACGCCGCCGTTCTGTAGCCCGATGGCGTTCAAAATCCCGGACGCGGTTTCCACGATACGGACGGGAGGGTTGCCGACGCGCGCCTTGCTAGTCGTCGCCTTGACCGTGATCGCGCCCAACTTCGACAGGTCCACCAGATCCGCCGTTTCCGAGCCGAACCCGAAGGTGCCCGACGCGACCGTGACCGGCGTCCGCATCACGAGCGAACCGATACGCACGGAAAGGTTGGGGGGGATTATTTCCATACGATCTCCCGCGCCTCGAATACCGGCCCCTCGACGCAGCCACGCAGATATCTGCCGTCGGGCGTCGGGATCGCGCATCCCATACAGATCCCGATCCCGCACGGCATAAACACTTCGAGCGACGCCTGACAGGGCACGTCGAACGCCATCGCCATTTCCGCGACCGCCTTCATCATCGGGGTCGGCCCGCAGGTGTAAATGGCGGTCGGGGGGCGTCCGGCGACAGTCAGAAGCGGTTCCAATACGCCGGTGACGCGCCCTTTGTAGCCGTGCGAGCCGTCGTCGGTCGCAGGGAGCAACGTGGCGCCGATATCGTCCAAACCGTCGGTGCCGACCAGGAAATCCCTGGTACGCGCCCCGTTCACGAAAAGGACCGTGGCACCGCGGTCCGCCGCGAGGATCTGCCGGGTCAGGAAAGCGAGCGGGGGAACACCGTAGCCGCCGCCGACCATGATATGCCGCGCCGCCGGACGCGAATCCGCCGCAAATACTTTCCCCCCGAGCGGACCGATCAAGTCCAGCAGATCGCCGGGGGCGTATTTCGCCATCATTGAGGTGGAGGGACCGTACACGGAAAATAGGATCGAACAGTTACCGGTTTCGGCATCGGTCGTATACACCGAGAACGGGCGGCGCAGGATCTGTGCCCCCGTGTCGGCATGGACGGCGATGAAATGACCGGGACGGGCGGCACGGGCGAGATCCGGCGCGTGAAAGGTGAGCACATGATGACCGGGCGCGGATAACTTTTCGTTGCGGACGATAGGAGCGAGAATTTTTTGGATCACAGGCGTATTAGGTCAAAGTATACCGGTTAGGAAGCAGATCGCGCCAACCCGAAACCACCCCAGTCCCAGCCCCTTTCGAATGGCGGGAAAATAGACTCAGTTCGGTGAGGCGAGGACCTGGACAAGATAGGTCGCGCCGTCTGCCGCCTCTGCCATGCCGACCGCGCTTTCGGAATAATCCGCGCGAAGAATGTTCGCGCGGTGGACCGGGCTATTCATCCATCCGTTCACGGCAAATTCTATCTCGTTACCTGGTTTCGTTCTCACCCGTGCCAGATTCTCCCCGACGACCGCCCACTCATACCCGGCGGCAGTGACTCTGTCCAGCACACTCTTTCCTTCGGGATCGCTGTGGCTGTAAAACCCTTCGGTCGCCATCCGCCGAGCGTACGCTTCCGCCACCTGCTCTAACTTGTGGTCGTGACGCAAGGCAGGCAGACCCCAGTCGACACGGACCCGATTTATAGCCGCTTCGGCGCCGGACGAAGTACCGTCTTCGACGGGTGATTCCGTCACTGGATCCGGACTCGGCACTGGCGTTTCTCCTTGCGTGGGGACGGGACCAGGGGTTACTTCCGGTGTCGGCGCCGGGAGTGGATTCTGGGGCACGGGTATGACTACCGGACCGGGAGCCGTCACCGGCGCCGGAATCGCAACCGCGCCACCAGGAGCACCGCCCCCGCCGCAACCGGTCAGGGGAAGAGTCAAGGCACAGATCACCAACGGGTACATACGAGTGATGGAGTGAGCTTTGTATGGTTTCATTGATTCACTTCGTTTTCAGGAGATCGCGGGGGCATGCAGGCAACCTGCCTGAGGCCGTCAATGAGTAAGGGACAGTAAACAGAAAGGTAGGGATCAAGTGAACAAGCGTTGCGTGAAATCCACAGGGAATAGACGTGATGGCCGGCACAAAGACGCCCCTCTTGGCGGGAGCAACGGGTCCGGAAGGGTGTTATATAGAAACACGCGGTCAGCGGGTTTTGATTTTCAAATCGTACGCCTGGTTGTTTTGCGTGTGGTCAACGTCGCCGTCCACGTAACGCGCAACGAAGTGCAGCTCCGGGTGACGGAAAAACGGCTCCGATCCGCGCGGGGCGACAATAGTTTCCCCCGCCTGACACCAGTGAATCATCGCGATCATCGGGCGCGGCGCGTCGGTATCATCAGGCATCCCGGCGTGCCACATTCGGATGTCACGGACCACTATGCTACCACGGGGAACCGTCGGTTGAAAGGGAGGCACTTCCCGCGCGCGGCGGTCTAAGGACTTCCTGCGGTATTCGCGCCGACCCTCCATGAATATCGTACGTCGTGTCGCGGTGTGTCCCGGGCCAGAACTCCGCGGAACCGTTCGCCGGTGAAACATCCACCACGGGGACATTGATGACCAGACCGAAAGCGGGCGTCGGATATTTCAGGCCGGGCCATAACTGCGCCACATCGGGGTGGACTGGCTGGCGCGCGCCCCTCAGGGAGCGCGGTGTTGCCGCTGTAAAACGACATTTTCAGGTTCGCTCCGAGCACTCCCTTCGTCATACCGATGACGACCTCGTTCTTCAGAATATCGTCGAACAAAAAAGGGGCGAACGGCGGCGCGTCTTGCTGGACATCACCGGCGTTGAAGTTAAACGGCGCATCGGGTCGGGCGAGAGTTTTTTGCAGGTCGGTGAGCATCCGCTCTTGCAAAATATCCAGATGGGTGGTGTCCACGATCTCGTGCAAAACGACATATCCATCCATTTGGATCGCGTCGACGGCTTTTGCCTGGTTATCTGGCGACAGATGGCCTGCCGCCTTTTCGGCGGCGGAAACAGCGATTTCGTTCACGGTGTCGGTTCCTCGCGTTCTACGGATCCTGGGATTTCTCAAAAAAGAGTCGTAGGCGGCTCTTTTCGCGCTTCGATCACCTTGATGCGCGCGGATTCCACATCCTGCACCAGCGTCGCCCGCGCCGCGTCGTACGCCTCACCCTGTTGCCGCAAAATATACGCCGGGTGTAGACCCGCGATCGCATACCGGGCGTACTTTGATTCGAAGAACTGGCCGCGCTCCTGTGTCATCTTGAAGCTCTTATGAATCACGGCACTTGCCGCCGGGGCGCCCAGGCACAAAATCACCAGCGGTTGGATCGTTGCGATGGTGGGCTCCAGCCAGTTCGTTATACAGGCATTCGACTCATCGGCGGTCGGCGGGCGATTCTGCAAGCGCCCTGCCTCCAGTTTAGTCGGGCGGCAACGAACGACATTGGTGATGAAAACATGCTTGCGGAGCATCTTACACTCGCGCAGTACTTCGTCGAGAAGCATACCAGCACGCCCGACGAACGGCTCGCCGGTCTTGTCCTCGTTCTCGCCCGGCCCCTCCCCGATAATGACCAGCGGCGAATTCGGATTCCCGACGCCGAAGACGACGTTCGTCCGTCCGTTGGCTAAATCGCACCGGGTGCAATCCGAAGCGTCCGCCCGCAGCTCCTCGATGCGCGCCGCTTTATCAATTTCTGTGTCCATAATGACGTTGTTATACCCGTACGGACCGGAATAAATTTATCCCCCACAAACGTCACCAGATAATATTATTGGCGGAACAGTACAGCCTTTGTATAATCATAGAATGAAACAACCTGTTAAAATTGCTGTGTTTTCTATCTTCGTCGTCGCGATAGTCGCAGCCTTCCTTATCCTGATCAGCGGCGATGACGGCGGCCTCACCGGAAAGGTCGATAACGTCGTCGCGTCCGCCCTGGTCGGACGCGGTACAGACCAGCAGCCGCACGCGCCGTCAAATGGCCCCCGGGCGGGAATCGCTACCAACGACCCCGAGACGCGGTCCGCCACGTCCGCCGCGCATCCGCCGCGGGGAGTACCCGTCGCGGGAGTAATACTCCCCGAGGACAGCCGGTGGTCACTTCGCGTCCAGCCGCCCGCGCAAGCGGCGATACTGGAAACGGTGAACAACGCCGTCCCGGACGAAAACAAGCACGGCATCCATCTCATCGTGACCGCGGTTGATCGCAAGAAGTTCTGGGCGGCACAAATGATCAAACGGGTCCCGCGCGAAGTGTTCGCGGACAGACAGATGGCGGTACGATTCTGGGGAAGGTCAGTACAACAAACACCGGTCTGGGTGGTATTTGAGGAGGGTCGCTCGCCCCACACGCCCGAATTACAGGTGAAAGTCACCCTTACCCCGGAGTGGCGTCAGTACGACCTGCCGTTCCGCACAACCCGCGACCACGTCAGCCCGCATGCCAACTTTTGTATCAAAGCCGGAATTCAGCCGGGCGAGATTGAGGTTTCCGGCATCTACGTCGAGGAATATTAGCGGAGTCGTTCGCCTGAAAAGGGACGGATCAGCGAGTGCGATTTACTCGATCGGGCCGGGAGCCGATCGTTCACGCGCCGCGATCGCGTTTACCAGATTCGTATAAACCTGTTCCAGCGTTTCCGGGATCACTTTGACGTCGCCGATCACCGGCATGAAGTTCGTGTCCCCGTTCCAGCGCGGCACGATGTGCAGATGAAGATGCGCCGCGATGCCCGCGCCCGCCGCCGACCCGACATTGATGCCGATGTTGAACCCGTGCGGGCGGAAGACTTCGCCGAGCACGACGCAGAGGAAAGAACAAAGCCGCATCATCTCCGCGCCCTCGTCGTCGGTCATTTCCGCAGGCGAGGCGATATGGCGAAACGGAAGCACCATGACGTGCCCGTTGCTATACGGAAAAGCGTTCAGAATGACGAAACATGCGTCGCCACGCAAAACAATATAGTTCGCGGCGTCGCGCCCGACACCTTCCGCCGGTTTATCGCAGAAGATACACGAACCGGGCGTCGGAGGCGGCGTGCCATCCTCATTTTTGATATAGGCGAGCCGCCACGGTGCATAAAGTCGTTCCACAGGACGGATTGTACCGCGCTACTGGGACGAATCCGTTGAAAAAGGTTAACTTTCGCCGCTAGGGAAGGGACGGACTAAACATGGGTTTCATTGGTCCCAAAAATGACTCGACCTCAACGAATCATTCGGTACGCATCTGTGAGATCGCCAACTATATCGACATGCACTGAATGCGCGACCAGTGATTTGAGGCATATCCTTGTGTCCCCTGTGGTTACTATGCAGGGTCGTATTCCAGGAAACAGGAAGGGAAGCCAGAGCGATGCTATCGCGTCACCGAAGTGGTAATGCAGGCAGGTCATGTCGAACACCACAAAGGTGATGGGAGTCTCATCAGTCTGGAGAAGTTCTAAGGCGTTTCGACACCAGTCTGCCCAATACCGAACCTCCGCGTTCGATGCCGCGCCGTCGGGCAATGCTCCGCTCAATTCGAACACTAGGACGCCCGATTTGTCCCCAGTCCCGAGCGATTCCTTTCTCACGTGTATATCCATAATCATCTCCGATATGGGTATGGGGTCCGTTCAAGAACGAAAAAGTGCGTCGGGTATATCAGGAAACCATATAAACCAGGATGCCGAGAATTTGTGGCAGTTCGGCGATGCTATATTCGCGCAGGTCGAGCGAAACCGTTTTGTCGACCAGACTCAAGAACCGCCACCGCGTTCCGTCGGTTACCGACCCGTAGACCGTCTCAATCGGCTTTTTCTTGCGGTCGTTAAATCGTTGCGCGGCGACCATCTCGGCAATGCATTGCGGAATGCCGGAACTCAAGTCTTCCTTTTTCGCTTCGGTGAGCAGGAGAACCGGAGCCTTAATCTCGTCCACGATAGCGTCACGGCTGATCAGAAAATCGCAGTACCCGAAAAGACCTTCTTTGCGGTCGACATCGAACTTGATTCCTGAAAAAACGACGACGCTGTCATGTACAATGTCCCGCATCTCCAGAAGCACCTGCGCCACGATGAACTCGGACCGGGCTTTTTCCGAGGTTTGTCCGACGACCAACGGTCGCCCCCGGCGCAACGTACCCATTAGCAAGTCGCTCGGTTCGATAGGCGGGATCTGTCCGTAGGCGTCACCGGTTTGAACGAGGACGAGTTCGAAACGTTCCTCGACCTGTCCTAGTTTGAACGATTCATAAGCCATGCGCTGAGTATACCGCGACGCCGGTACGGTTCAGGGTAGTAGCCGCCGCCAGCCTTTGCGCAGACTGTGCGCGACCGCGCCCGCCGCGTTCAAGCCGGACGCGCCGAACACGCCGCCGCCGGGGTGAGTGCTCGCGCCGCACAGGAACAAGCCGCTGATCGGGGTGCCGTAGTTTGCCAGTTCGGGAAGGGGGCGGAACGCGAACATCTGATCGAAACTCATCTCGACATGCATGACGTTCCCCTGGATCAGCCCGATGCGTCGCTCGATTTCGAGCGGGGTCTGGATGTAGCGGTTCGTGATCTTGCCGCGCAGATTCGGCGCGTAGGAGTAGAGCGTTTCCAGAACCGAGTCCGCCATCTCGTCCGCGCAGTCGTCCCACTGTCTGCCGTCGCGCCGCTTGTACGGGAAATACTGCGACCAGAGCGACAAAACGTGCTGTCCGGGCGGGGCTAGCGTGTCATCAATCGGACTGAACGTCATCGCCAGTACAGGCGGCTTTACGGACGGCATCCCAGCGAAGTAGTCCGCATAGGAGTCGGCTAAGAACTGCTCCGAGGGACAGAGCAGTTGCATGCCGTGATGCGTTTTCGTCGCCGCGCCATGCCCGCCGTCGCCGTAGTCGGGCAGTTCGGACGACGCACAGCGCACGGTCGCGCCGAACCCGTTGCCGACGTTGATGTTGCCGACTCGCTTCAGCAAGTCGCCGGGCACGTCGTCCGGTCGGAGTAGTTTCGTGAACGTGGTGACGACATGGCACGCGGCGACTACGGCGTTCGCCCGGATGGTCGCGCCCCCACCGAGCACCACGCCGACCGCTTTGCCGTCTTCGACTAAAATACGTTCGACCGGCGCGTCCAGGCAAACGTGCCCGCCCGCCGCCGTGAGCGCGCCCGCCAGCGCCTTCGTGAGCATACCGGAGCCGCCTTTGGGGTGTGCCGCGCCGGTTTCGTGAATCACGGCGTGCCACGTCGCGAACGGCGCGGAACTCATCTCGGTCGGCGGCGGCCCCGACTGCGCCGCGAGCCACGCCAGCCCCGCCCGCACATGCGGCGACGTGAATGTTTCCGCGAGCAACCGCCCGTAACTCGTGAACGTCTGCCGGAGCGATTCTTCCGTTCCCTGCGCCGGACCTTTCGCCATCATCACGTGTCGCCCGAGGTTCATCATCGTCGGCGGGGCGAGGAACGCTTTGAACGTGCCGTGCGCGATGGGCGTCCACGCGGCGATAAACTTGCGGTATGCGACGGCGTCTTCGGGCGATACTTCGGCGATGCTCGCGCACGTTTCTTCGATGGACTTGTGGAAGCAGATCACGCGCCCCGACCCGTCCGGCAGGGGATAGGTCGCCCACGGGTCCATCGGGCAGTACACCAGGCCGTGCGCGGCGAGATTCAGTTCCTCGACGATCCGGGTCTGGTGCACCATGATATGTACCGACGAGCCGACGTCATATTTATAGCCGGGGAATATCTCCTCGGTGCAGACGGCACCGCCGACGACGGGTCGCCGCTCCAGGACCGCGACCGTGTGCCCGGCGCGGCGCAGATAGTTCGCGCAAACCAGACCGTTGTGACCGCCGCCGATCACGACGACATCGACCGAGGAGGGCACTACATTCATTTCGCCAGCCCCCACAAAACCGATGTTTCGGCATCCCGTGATAGCAAACAGGACCAATTTCCGTCCGGATAAATTTCGTGTTCCTGTTGTGGAAACCGTTTACGAGAGAGATGCAGGCCGGCGGCATCGTCCTGTCGCTGCGCTCCCGGCATCCAGTGGGCTGAGATCATAGGGGCAGTATAGCGCATGTAACTCCTAAATCGAAACGAAATATTTCTGTCGTCTCTTGACAGCCAGCCGGGCTGATGGTAATCTACACGTGTAGCCTCCCCGTGAAGGCAATTCCACGGGCGGTACAATAGCACCATGAGTAGCAACGGATTACTGACCAAACGCCCGACTCGCAATGATGTCGCTCGCTATGCGAACGTTTCGGGGTGGACCGTATCCAATGTGCTCAATGGTCGTAGCGATGTCACGATACGGGAGGATACACGCAAGCGCATTCGGGAGGCGGCAGAGCATCTCGGTTACCGACCGAACAGTAATGCTCGCGCCTTAGCCACCGGGCGCACCTGTATGATAGGTTTCTGGATGTGCTTCGACTATTCTCAGTATCGGGCGCACGTACTGCATCGTATGAACCATCAGATGAAGAGCACCGCGTTCGAACTGGTAGTCCGGGATATCGAGGAAGAAATCACCAAAGATATTCAATCCGCTAAGAATGTTCAGATTCCCGTGGATGGGATCATCGCCTTCGATACCCCGACGGCAGGTGCGGTACTCCGGTCTTCCTTGTCTGTTCCATTTGTAACCATGGGGGCCTTCTGCGCGGAAGACAAGGATTATGTGAAGTCCGATCTCTATTCCGGAGCAGTGGATGCCCTGCAACATCTAATCGCCACCGGGCGCAAAGAAATCGTTTTTCTGGTGCCAACGATAGATCAGGCAGATCTGCGCAGTCAGGCGTATGAGTTTGTTCTACAAGAGGCGGGGTTGAAGTGTCATTACCTGACGACGCAAGACCTTTCGCTCTCCTCCGCGCGGCGAACCGTCCGGGAGTTTGTTGAAAGCAAATGCGGAGTAGATGCGATCTTCTGTCTTAATGACGACCTGGCTTTCGGAGCGCATCGTGCCCTGTGCGATTCCGGCGTTCGGATCGGTGAGGATATTTCTCTGGTGGGGTTTGATGGGATTGAGGAGACCGAATACCTTTCCCCGTCCTTGACTACGGTAGTGCAACCCTTCGAGCAGATGTGCGAGATCGCCTGGCAATTTTTGCAGAACCGTATCAATGACCCGAGCATTCCGCTTCAGCAAATCACTCTAAAGCCACAGTTAGTCGTTAGAGGCTCCTCCTGAGTC
>JACMMA010000037.1 GCA_014379275.1 Armatimonadota bacterium
GCGGCACCGGTCCCGGCGCGGAATGGCTGGCTGACGGAGCAGTTCGTCCGCGGCGCGAACGCCCCGAACGGCACCGTCGAGCTGCTTGTGGATAACGCCGTCCGAGCCCTCGCCGCGAGCGGCGCGGAGTACGTGACCATGGGACTCGTGCCGCTCTCGTCCCATAGCCGCTACACGGCGTATCGCAATCCGTTCTGGCTACGTTTCGTTCTCGCCTGGATACGGGCGCACGGTCGGCGGTTCTATAACTTCGCGGGCCTGGAATCGTTCAAAACCAAGTTCAACCCCGACACCTGGGAGCCGATCTACGCGGTTTCGAAAGAAAGGCATTTTTCCGTCGGGACGCTGTACGCCGTCGCGGATGCGTTCTCGGACCGTTCGCCCGCGTCCATGTTGCTACGCGGCGCGGGAAAAGCGATCCGCGAGGAGTGGCGGCGGATAAACGGCGCGAGACAGCAGAGGAGTCAAGAGTGTCCCGTTTCTTCCACCGAATAAAGGAGGGACACATCCTCATCGTCCACGCCGGCGCTTTCGGCGACCGAACCCTCGGGGGGCGGGGCGTCTTTCAACAGGCGGGTTAATATGGGCGGGGCGATGACCGAAGTCAGGAGCGACATCGCGACGATCAGCGCGTAGATGGTGTCGTTGAATATTCCCGCACTCCGTCCCAGACTCGCCACGATAATACCGACTTCGCCGCGCGGCACCATCCCGACGCCGATGATCGCGGCGGACCGCGCCCCGAGCGACCGCGCCGCGAGGCCGCACCCGATCCATTTACCCGCCGTCGCGAGCACTGTGATAACCGCAAGAGAAAGCAGGGTCTGCCATCCGGATAGCGCGGACAGCGAAACATTCATGCCCGTGACGACGAAGAAGAACGGGGTCAAAAATGCGAGGAGCGGTTGCATCTGCTTTTCCAGGGCGTGGCGCTGATCCGATTCGGCGACCACCATCCCGGCAAGGAACGCGCCGATGATCGCGGCAAGCCCGATCCGCGCCGACAGTGCCGCCAGCCCCAGACACCCCGCGAGCGACATGGTGAGCGGGGACAGTGGGTTGATCGGGGCGTCTAAGACCGAGGATCGCTTCTTGATGATGCGCGTGCCGACCAGCGCGACGACGACCACGAAACCGACCGCTTGCAGAAGCACGAACCCTAAGTGCGCCCAGTCTACTCCTCTGTTACCACTGGCTTGTAGTGCGGTGACGACGCCGAGAATCAGCATGGCAAGAATATCGTCCAGCACTGCCGCGCCTAGGATGATGCGGGCTTCGATGCGCCCGAGTGCGCCTAATTCCTGAAGTACCCGCGCCGTGATTCCCGCCGAAGTCGCGGTAAACGCCGCCGCGATAAACGCCGCGTGTGCCGGAGAAAAGCCCGAGAACACGCCCCATGCGTACCCCAGTAGGAACGGCAGCACGATCCCCGCCCCGGCGACCATCCCGGCGGTTTTACCGATCTTCTGCAGATCGCCGAGGCGCGTTTCCAGACCGACTGCGAACAGCAGTAACACGGCCCCGACTTCGGCCAAAATATCCAGCAAAGAGGAAGGAGTTACCCAGCCCAGCAGGGAGGGACCGATAGCGATTCCCGCGGCGATTTCGCCCACGACGGCGGGAAGTTTCAGTCGTTGCGCGATCTCCGCGCCGATCTGAGCGAATAAGAAGATGAGAAATAGCGCGAGCAACCCCCCCGCGCCGCCA
>JACMMA010000286.1 GCA_014379275.1 Armatimonadota bacterium
GCGGTAATATCGCCGTTGCGGGAAAGCATCACGGATTGTTGCGGGGCGGCAAAAGCGGACAAAGAGATCGTAACAAGGGAAAGGGCGGTCAACGTCGCGGCACAGAGCGCGGTGACAGGGCGGCGGAGCAGTGTCATAATGCGCTCAGTATACCGTGAACCCGCCGCGGGCGGACGCAGGCGGTTCCAAAAATGTGCCGACTCCCTTGCCTCAGAGGCAATCATCAATAAAATCACTTCGCTTTATGGCGAAATGTTTTGATGGGCGGTTAAATCATAGCGGAGCAAAACAATGACCATAAATGAATTACAAACCCTGCTAGAGGCGAACCGTGAGAAGCAGTTTCGGCTGACATTACCGGGGCAGAACCTGGTCTCGGTGTCGTTTCACATAACCGAGGTCGGCTACGTGCAAAAATCTTTCATTGACTGCGGGGGATCTGTCCATTCTGTGCAATCCTGCGTGTTGCAAGCGTGGGAAGGACCCGATGCAGAGCACCGTTTGAATGCCGGGAAGATACACGATATCGTGCGACTCGCGAGCAAGGTACTTCCGACCGACACCGATCTTGACGTCGAGTTCGAGTACGAAGATGCAGTCATTTCGCAGTATCCGGTGGGAAGCGTGACCATCAGCGACGAGGCAGTCACGTTGGAATTGACTGCGAAACACACCGATTGTCTGGCGAAGGAACTGTGCGTTCCGAAACCGAAGTTTGGCAAGACGGAACTGTCAGTTTCCTGTTGCGGTCCTTCCGGTTGTTGCTAGGCGAGTGCGTCTGAAAATGTTCCTTCGTCGTCGGGGGAAGACATTCCTCCGACGAACAAATCGCGCTGGTAGCGGAACGATTGCGTAAACGCAATATCGTGCCTATAATTTGAGTGATGTCGCCGTTTCAAGGAGTTCCCCCTGTCATTTTTTCGTTTTTTCCGTATCGCTTTCGCCGCGTTCGCGGCGGTCCTTCTTTGCGCGAATTTTTCGCCGGGTCATGCGGATAACGAAAAACGTCTGACGCTGGATGAGGCTCTCGGTTTCGCGGGAGGAATCGACCAGTATGGAGCCATACCGCGTTTACGCTGGCTCCGCTCGGGCGGTCCCGGTGCCTCCCCGCAACTGATGGAAACCCGATTCGAGGCGGGAGCCGCTACGCTGTATCGCGTGGATGCCCGCACCGGAGCCACGTCGCCGCTCTATGACCCCGCCGTTCTGGAGGCCGCGCTTGTCGCGCTCCCCGAAATGGAAGTCGAGGCGGCGCGAACCGCTTCCCGGAACGCCTCCTCACTACGCTTCGATGATTCCGACCGGCGTGCTTTAGTGGATATTAAAGGCGATCTATACGCCTACGATTTTGTGTCGCGTCGCGCCGCCCGCGTCACCGCCGCGCCTGCGGAACGGCGCACGAATGCGACGTTATCGCCGGACGGTTCGCATGTTGCGTTCGTGCTGAAAAACGATCTATATATCGTGCCCGTAGGCTGGAGTACCGGAGCCGTTGCCGTGCCACGCCGAATCACCGCGGACGGCTCGCCGAAGATCTTCAACGGACGATTGGACTGGGTATACGAGGAAGAACTTTACGGGCGCGGCGCGACTACCAGCTACCGATGGAGCGCCGATAGCAAACGCCTGGCCTTTCTGCGTCTCGACGATACCGCTGTGTCGATGATCTCCATCGCCGACGAACTGCCCCGGATTCCGACCGTGGAGGAGTTCCCGTATCCCAAATCGGGCGACCCGAACCCGAAGGCGAGCCTGGGAATCGTTTCCGTCGCCGAGAAAAACGGGGCGACGGTGTGGACGGATCTGGGCGCGTATCCCGAAGCCGACCGCTTGATCGTACGCTTCGGCTTTGCGCCGGACTCCGCCCGCGTCGTGGTGCAGGTACAGAACCGCACCCAGACTTTTCTGCATTTGCTTTACGCCGACGCCGTCACGGGCAAGACGACTAAAATCTTGGAGGAAACCTCGCCCGCCTGGGTGGACATACTGGATGAACCGCGCTTTTTAGCCGACGGCTCCTTCTTGTGGCGTAGTGCACGCACCGGGTTCCGGCACCTGTACCGTTACGACGCAAAGGGCGTGTTGCGCGGCGCGGTCACGAAAGGCGATTGGGACGTTTCGGAACTCCTCGCCGTGGACGAGCCGGGTAGGGTAGTTGTTTTCGCTGGGAACCAGACCGGCGCGACACAATTACAGGTATTCCAGTCGAAGATGGACGGCACCGGCGGGGATTCGCCGAAGCGGATCACGGTCCGTGACGGGACGCATGATGTCGCCTTCGACCCGTCAGGAGCATTGTTTCTGGATCGGTGGAACGACTTAAACGACCCGACGCAACTGCGGTTGCACTCCGGTACGGACGGCGCGGAGATACGCCCCCTCGGTGCCAATCTGCTGCCGATAACCACACGCCGCGGCTACAAACTATCCGAGCCGCAGCTCCTCACCATCAAAGCGCGGGACGGCTATCCGCTCGACGCTCTGATACTCAAACCCGCCGACTTCTCGCCGATCAAAAAGTACCCGGTAATCTATTGCCTTTACGGGGGACCTTCCTCGCCGATGGTGGAGGATAAATGGGGGACGGTTTCGCTCTGGCATCAGTATCTGGCACAGCAGGGTTGCATCGTTTTCATGTGCGACAACCGCTCGGCGAGTGGCAAGGGCGTCAAAAACGTTTGGAGTGTTTACAAGAATCTCGGCGAAAGCGAGACCCGCGACATCACGGACGCCATCGGCTATCTCAAGACCTTGCCCTACGCGGATACGAGTCGTGTCGGGGTGTATGGTTGGTCGTATGGCGGCTTCCTGGTGGAGTATCTCCTGACGCACACAAATCTGTTTCAGGTCGGAGTCGCCGGTGCCGGGGTCGCGGACTGGCGACTGTATGACACCATTTATACCGAGCGGTACATGGACACGCCGCAGGCGAACCCGGATGGTTACCGGAACACCTCCCCGATAAATGCCGCGAGCAAGCTAGATGGGAAGCTTCTGGTCTTGCACGGCACTCTGGACGATAACGTTCATCTGCAAAACACGGTGCAACTGATCGACGCCTTGCAACGCGCCGGGAAGCCGTTCGACATGATGGTGTATCCCCGCTCGCGGCACGGTATTTCCGACCCGGCGTTGTCGCGGCATATGCGGACGTTGCTCACCAACTATCTGCTCGACAACCTGCGCTCAAAACCGTAGGTCGCGGCGTATAATAGC
>JACMMA010000287.1 GCA_014379275.1 Armatimonadota bacterium
GCGGAGGCGGCGGAAAAAGCGAACCATCACCCGGACATCGACATCCGCTACAACAAAGTAACTCTGGGACTCGTAACCCACGATGCGGGCGGAATAACACAGAGCGATTTCGCTCTGGCCGGGGAATCGGACGAGATCGTTTAAATATCCATCGCTCCCAGGTCATCCGGTAAGCCGAAGCCTCCCGCGCCGACCAACGGAACGAATGCAACGGGGCCGAGGTCACGCGTCGCCACCGAGTCCGAACCGTCGCTCGATTTCGTGAGCAATAATAGCCGTTGCGGGGCGTCCTCCAGTCCGACCGGAAGAACGAGGCGTCCACCCGGCTTCAATTGCGCGACGAATGCGGGCGGCACGGACGGCGCGACGGCGGCGACCAGAATAGCGTCATAAGGGGCGTCCGGCATCCATCCCCGTGACCCATCGCCGACGAATAACTTTACGTTGGTGACCCCGAAGCGTTCCAGCGCCCGCCCCGCCCGAGCGGCGAGCGGTTCGATCCGCTCGATAGCGATCACCTCGCGAGCGAGTTGTGACAAAACAGCGGTCTGATAGCCGGATCCTGCGCCGATTTCCAACACCTTTTCCGTGCCAGCGAGCGCGAGGGATTCACTCATCAAGGCCACGATATACGGTTGCGAAATAGTTTGGCCCTGACCGATAGGTTGCGCGGTGTCGGCGTAAGCGTCCACTCCCGGACCGGCGAAATCATGACGTGGCACACGGCGCAGTGCAGTCAGTACCCGCTCGTCCCGAATCCCGCGTGCCGTGATCTGTTCGGTGATCCACCATTCCGAAGGGACACTCCTATCGGGCAGCATCGAGCGATCCTATCCGGCGAATGCCGCGCTGGCTATCGAGATACTGATGGGTGCGCGAAACGAACAGGCCGATCAGAATCCAGTACACAGGTACCACGAAGTAATAGTCGTACGTACTGGCTATCGTGGAATGCACGACGAACCCGGTGTGAAACGCGAGCATGGCTGCGCCCAGTGGGCGGTCGCGAATGTGACAGACGGGCAAGTATGTCAGCAGTATCCAGAATATACTGGCGAGGAGGTATACGAAAACGAGCAGGCCGAGAATCCCCTGCTCCGCGAGAATCCGAAAAAAGATGCCTTCGCCTACCGTATGTTCCGCGACGCGGCTCAAGTGTGCGGCGAACCCGGCGGTGCCAAGCCCGGTGCCGGACGGGTAATACAGGAACGATCGCCACGCCCGCGTCCAGTGGTGAACCCGGTCCGAGGTTAGCTCGCCGCTTTCGGCGTTCGCCATTGTGAGCGTATCCAGCCGGTCCGTCATCTTGAACAGGACTGGCGCTCCTATCGTGGTGGAAAGCAGGATCGCGCCACACACGATGAGCACTACGATGGAGCAAATCACCGCCCGGCGATTCGGACTGCGGTGAAGAAGCAGGACACACAGGCCGATCGCGAGCGACATGTACGCACCGCGTGAAATGGTGAGAATCAGGGACAACACGGCAAGCATGAGCGTCAAATAAAGCGTCAGGCGGCCGCGTTGATACAGAAGGTACGAGACGATCAGCAGGATGACTATGTTCGACAGTTCGCCGAAGAAGTTCTCCTCCCACAGTAGCGACTGCATTCGCGGGTAAATGCGCCAGTATACGTGCCAGTCCATCGGCGATGGCACGAAATAGGGTCGCTCCGAGTTCGCCAGGAGGATGCCGACATCGCTCCGCACGAAATAATCCACGATGGACGGGATGGCGATAACACAGTAGACCGCGAGCACGGCACGGATCAGATGGTTCTTTTGCGCGTCCGTCGGCTTCAGCCAGCGGATGATCAGATAGAACACCGCCGGAGTGACCGACACAAACCAGCCGTTGAGCGGGGCGAGCGGGTGCGCGTTCATGCAGCCGATCACCACGGAATATATCGCGACGAGAAGATAAGCGACGACGGGGAGGTCGTCGCCGACGATCTTGAGCCGCGTTTGCTCGGTCCGCTGCAGGCTGTGTCGGACCAGCAGGAACGACAGGATCAGGCACTGGATCAGTTCCGGGAAGCAACGTACGCCCGAGTTAAAAACGGGCAACCCGTACACGTTATAGATCGGGCGGGCGATGGTGATGATCGGGTACAGGGCGATACAGACCGTGAGCGCGAGCCACGGATTTTTCCACGAACGGGCGACCAGGGTGACGGCGATCAGCACGATCCACAGTGCGAGGACCGCCTTCGCGTTCACGGCAGAAAGCGTTCCGACCCCGATCGCCGCCAATACCCCGACCAAAACGACCCACCAGGGAGTGGCGGCTCGGATCATTTTAGGGTGTCGGTCGGGGGCGAGAGGCACGGGCGAAACCATGGTTCGTTTTTACCACGAACACGCCGCGCGAACAATTCGCCGGGGCGGTTTCACCGGTGGTTGTCGGGAGATAGTTGACGGCGTGCCCTCATGAAACGAACTCGAGCGGAGGCATGACATAAAGAACATATAGGTTGAGCAATGCGAGAAGCACGCCGCCCAGGATCCAGACGATTCGTTGCTGATGTCGCCCGGGGGCGTAGCGGCGCAAGAAAAGGTGGATTCCTCCGACGAACAAAATAGTCATCGGTCCTAACAGCACGAAAAAGTACCTTCCCTGCGGCGTATTATGTAGCCAGTTGTACTGAATATAAATCATTAAGACCCAGGCGGCGAATACGGCGGTCGCGGCTCCCATAGCGATCTGTGTCCGGGATAACGCCAGAGGGCGGGACAGCCGGGTTGCGATGCCCCAGAACGAGACTAATTGTGCGGCGAAAAGCGCGGCATAGACACCGATAGGTAATCGGTGTTGCATCCCTTTGAACTGCCCCCAGAACGAAAACCATCCTCCCGATAAAATAGAAACGAGATAGCGCCACGCAGGCATGCCGGTTCGCTCCGAAATCACCGCGAACCCGGGCTGAACACTGTCCCACAGCCGATCCGCCGCCCCTTTGCGCAAAGGATCCCCGTAATGGAGCGTGTTATACACGAACCACCACCCGAGAGCGATCAAAACCGCGACGACGGGGGCGACAGTAGATACCACAACCTGCCGCAAGGGTTGATCTGGTTTGCGCGATAGGATGGCGCCGACCGCGATAGCCGGAAGCAGACCCAAACAGGTAACCTTCGAACCGACGGCGACCACCGTCCAGAAGCAGAGAACAAAGATCCGTCGGTTGGTGAAACCGCGTCGGATGGCGGAATACAAGACGACCAGCGATGCCGATGCCCCGAGCGCGGCGAGATTCTCATTGGTCGCCGCGCCTCCCAACGACACGCGCATCGGGATCAATGCCGCGAGCATGGCGGTGGGAATAGCGACAGTACGGCAGAGGCGGGTTTCCCGGGCCATGCGGTAGACGGCATATACGGTCCCGGTTCCGATGAACGCAGATAATAGACGGACCACCATGACAGCCGCGTTTGTTCCCGTCAACCGGGATGCGATAGAATAAAATAGAGCTGCGATGGCGTGATAAAACGGGGGATGAATCGCGGTGTCGTACCCCATACGATACGGGGGCATCGCTCCCTGGTTCGCCGCCATGAATCGAATCACGGCGAAGTGGGAGCCTTCATCGGGCTGAAATCCTAACGGTTCCGTCGGGAGAATGAATGCCCAGGTCGCGGACAGTAAGAATGTCCCCACCAGTAACCCGGGCAACCAAGAGCGGTCACTCACAGCTGCGTCCCCGCCAACCAGAGTATAATGTGTCTACCAAATTCCCTTTCCCTTCCCTCATGACAAAACGCGCGGGGCGTGCCCTTTTCAGCAGCACAGAGACCTGGACACTACTGGCAATCGCCCTGGTTTTATTCTATCGCTTTCCACATCGGCTATTAACGCCGCAACTATGGGCGGAAGACGGCACCATATTTTTGATGGGACAACGCGAACTGGGCGTCACTTCTTTGTGGGTGCCGTATGCCGGGTATCTCCACCTTATTCTGCGAATCCTTGCGCTCGCCATGGGTACCGTGGCACCACTGCTGCTTATCCCTGCCACGTACAACATCGTAACGTTTCTCGGAACGCTTCTGGTCGGATTGTTTATTTTGCGTTGCCGAATCGAGCTTCCGTATAAGCCGCTCTGGGCATTCACGCTGGTATTCATCCCGCACCCCTACGAGGTGTATCTGACGCTGACCAATCTGCAATGGATTTTCGCCGCGGTGCTCCCACTTTTTCTTATGCAATCCCCCGCTCCCACACGGATGGGACGCATCGGTGAAGCCTTCGCCCTACTGTTTTTAGGATTGACTGGTCCGTTTCTCGTGCTATTTTCGCCCCTTGTCGCCTACCGTGTCTGGCGTGACGGAGTCCGTTCGCGTGCCAGCATCGCGTTCGGCATGGCGGCGTTGCTCGCGATCAGCGTCCAGTCCTATTTTATTGTCACGTTTGCACCGGGCAGTCCCCCGGTGCAAACCGCCCTACACTGGTTGATGACCAGCGGTCCGATTCTATTTGCCGGATTATTCGTCGGCAAAACGTTGCCCCATCTTTTACTCGGGGAGAATATCGCGGTTACCATGCAACACTGGGAGAACACGGTTCCGAAAACGGTCCTGCTTCTCCTCGGCGTTTCCGCATCGATTGCGGCTTTGACCGCGGTCATCCTCGTCCTGCGGGGCGTCTGGCAACTCCCGAAGGCGCAACGCGCTCTGGGACTCGCCTTAATATTCTGCGCGGCGGCACTTTTCGCATCAGTCATGCGTCGCGGCTTGTCGGACCCACAGCCGCTCGGACCTTTTTCCGGCGGCTCGCGGTATGCTTATATTCCCTACCTACATCTGACCTGGACATTTCTTCTGATAACACAAAGTCCGGGTATGGCAGCAAATCTGGGTCGTTTCTGCCTGCTACTCGTCGGTTGCTCCACGCTCTCCACAATCGGCCCGCCGGCGCCGGGCACACAAGACCGGCAGTGGGCGAAATATATCCGTCGCTATGAGCAGGGCGAGACGGTGGATGTACCGTTCCCGCCCGACGGATTATCGGGCATGTCCTGGCGGGTGCGTCTCGTCCCTCCCGTACCGTCGCGGTAACACATTTATGGAAACAATCACTCCCATTTATCAAGCCGTTCTCAACGAACTCAAACCGATCGAGATTTTCGCGGCGATCACGTCCCTCCTTTGCGTGTATTTGACCGTGAAAAACAACATCTGGAACTGGTTCTGGGGACTCATCGGGTCGGTTCTGTACGGATACATTTTCTTCCGTATCTCGCACATTTATGCGAACGCGGGCTTGCAGATACTTTACTTCGTTCCGATGCAGTTCGTCGGTTGGTACGTCTGGATGAAAGGCAACCCGGAAAAAAACGACGCCCTTCCTATTTCCGCGTTGACGAACCGTGAGCGGATAATGTGGTGCGCTCTCACGGTGCTACTGTCGGTCGCGTTGTATTACGGGTTGTCTCCGCTTGTGAGCGCGTTCCGTCTCCCTCCGCCGCAACTCTCCCCGATGGACTGCTTCACAACAGGACTCAGCATATCCGCGCAATTTTTGCAGACGTATAAAAAGTTCGAGAACTGGGTCTTGTGGATACTAGCCGACCTGATTTATACGTTCTATATTTTCCCGCAGCTAAAGATGCCGATCACGACGTTTCTTTACGCGGTGTTCACGATTCTGGCGATTACGGGCGCGATCAGTTGGTACCGACAGATGCAGAACGAAGTGATGCACAAACAGGAAGCGGCAACCACAGCCGGGTGAGGGTAGCCCCCCAAACCGGTCTTTGTCTCCCTTGTAAGTACATGGTTCAATCCTTTCATGGAAACCGTTGTGCAAATCGGTGCGGGTGCTATTGGTCGCGGATTTCTGGGTCAACTCTGGAGCGAGGGCGGCTACGAGACGATCTTTGTCGATGTCAACGAAACGATAGTCGCCGAATTGAACCACCGCGGGTCGTACCCGCTCCGCCTTGTAACAAACGATACCGACGAAATATGGCGAATCGCGCCGGTGCGAGCCGTTTTAGCGAGCGATATCGGCTCTGTCGCCGCCGCACTCGCCTCGTGCTCGTTCGCCGCGACTGCGGTCGGCGCAGGACGCTTGGAAAGCGTTGCGCGGGCACTGATCGCCCCCTCCCTCGCACAACGTAGTCGGCCCCTCAATGTACTACTTTGCGAGAACGGATTATCGGTTCGCGACAATTTTCTGGCGGGGACGGATAACGGGAATAATGCCCATGGGGTCGAAACAGTTGTGGGCCGGATGGTACCAGAGGCAGGTTTCGGGGAAACGGATTTCCTGGCCGTTACCGCAGAACCGTTCCGGGAATTGCCATTCGACAGATCACAATGGCACGGCGCCATGCCAGACGTTCCCGGACTCCTACCCGTCGTCGGCAACCATTTTCACGCCTATGAATTGCGCAAACTATTCCTGCATAACGGAGGACATTCCTTGCTTGCCTACTATGGGTATTTGCGCGGTCACGCCGCCATTCGTGCATGTGCCGAGGACGAGACGATCGTCACTCAGTTACGTGGCTTCTGGGAGGAAGTGGGCACCGCGCTACGGCGGAGCGATTACCGCGAAATACCGATTTTTGCCGATGGCGCACTGAAAATGTTCACCGAGGACTTGCTACATCGCTTCCGTAATCCGCATTTGGGGGACACCGTCCTTCGTGTCGCCCGAGATCCTTTGCGAAAACTTTCCCGGAGCGAACGCTTCGTGGGAGCCGCCTTGTTCTGCCAGCAACACGGCGTCGAACCGGCGTATGTCAGCCGCGCCATCGCCGCCGCGCTTCACTTCCAACCGCAAGAAGATTCGGGAGCAGCCATTCTCCAGAAGTCGCTTCGCACAATCGGAGTCCGGGCTACCATCGTACGATACACCGGTTTGGACACAGACTCGCCACTGACATCCCTTATTGAGAAGGAATTCACCAAACAAGGATAGAAACAACCGCACATGCGAATACTGATAACTGGAGGGGCTGGTTTTGTAGGCTCCCGCCTCGCGATGCTTTTTCGTGACGAAAACCAACGGACCGAAATCGTCACATTCGACAATCTGAAGCGGCGCGGTGCGGAACTCAATCTGCCTGCTTTTGCCGCACGTAATATCGGCTTTGTTCACGGCGATGTGCGCTCCCAGAACGATCTAGACAACCTCCCAGGGGAATCGTTCGACCTCGTGATCGATGCCGCCGCCGAACCCAGCGTCCACGCCGGCACGAGCGGTTCGCCCTCCTACGTGCTGGAAACCAACCTGCTCGGCACTCTGAACCTCTTAGAGACTGTCCGCAAACGCGGCGGATGCGGGGCGTTTTTATTTCTGTCGACGTCACGCGTGTATAGCATCGCGCCGCTCCGCGGTATCGCTCTGACGGAAGCCGCGACACGATTCGAGATAGGCGAGGTGCAAACCGTCGCCGGGGTGACGCAAGCCGGGATCAACGAAACGTTTCCGACCGACTCAGCGCGTTCCCTATATGGAGCCTCAAAACTTGCCTCCGAGCTAATGGTTCAGGAGTACGCCGACACCTATAAAATTCCGACAGTCATCAACCGATGCGGTGTGATCGCCGGTCCCGGTCAATTCGGCAAAGTGGACCAGGGAGTCTTTACCCTGTGGGTCGCGAACCACTACTTCAACAAAGGATTGCGGTATACCGGGTTCGGAGGACAGGGCAAACAGGTACGTGACCTTCTCCACCCGGACGATCTGTTCGCACTGCTTCGCGCCCAGACCGCGCAGATCAACGACGTATCGGGGCAGGTATTCAACGCCGGCGGCGGTCGCCATGTTTCGGTATCGCTTGCGGAACTGACCACGCTTTGCCGCACAGCGACCGGGAACGATGTCGCCATCGGAACAGATCCGACCACCGCTGCCGTGGATATACCGCTGTATCTTTCCAACTCGGCGCGGGCGGCGGAAACGTTTGGGTGGACACCGAAGAAGGACGCGACGATCATCGTCGGCGAGATCGCAGAGTGGCTAAAGCACAATGAGACGGCTCTTCGCCCCTTGTTCGCCGGCTAACAGGGGTTCCGAGGGGGGATATCACAAACCACACTCGGATGAGGGAATCGAGTTGGTACCAGCCATGTATCAAACTGAGTTGCGCACCGCTCATAATTTATGTAATATTACAGAGTAGCATTTTGTTGTATGTTGGTAATGTCTCAGTTGATACTATCTCGTACAGACACTTTCTCTCAGTCTTAAGCGAGCCCAGCCAGCTCACTGTTTAGTATGGTTACATTTGCTTAGCCGCAGTATATTGAAAAAACTTTAGCATTTGTCAAATCCTCTTTCCCTACATCCGCAATGCTGTACGGAGCCATCATGCCGGGTGCTCGGTGATCACACATCAGGAAAAAAGGTACCGAAGCCATCGCTTTCTCAGACCAAAATTATTCAGATGTTGAACGCGATAATGTCTGCAACAACATGAATACGTTTCGATAATGTTTTTAATACGCTCCAACGCGGTAAAGCCGGTATTGCTGATACAAAGAAATACTCGATTCGCTCCCGTGCAAAGTCGCCCAGTCGCATGATAACGAAACCCGGGACCAGGTTGTTCCGGATACTATTATGCAGACGTCATTGTTGCTGAAACAGTCACGAAAGGTATTGTGTCATTTATGTCAGTCGCCATTGTCACCGGTTCGTCCGGACTTATAGGGAGTGAAACCGTGAAATTCCTCCACGAGAAGGGAATGGATGTTGTTGGAGTGGATAACGACATGCGGTCCTATTTTTTCGGGAGCGATGCGTCCACAAAGTGGAACACGGCAAAGCTTACGGATTCGCTCTCCCGCTTCTCGCACCGCGCCGTGGACGTCCGTGACGAGCCGGGCATCAACGCCCTCTTCAGCGAATTCGGGAGCGATATATCCCTGGTGGTTCACACAGCGGCGCAGCCATCGCACGACTGGGCGGCGCGCGAACCGCTGACAGATTTTACGGTGAACGCTAACGGCACCCTGGTCATGCTTGAGGCGACGCGCAAACACGCACCCGACGCGGTCTTCCTGTTCACCTCGACCAACAAAGTGTACGGCGATACCCCGAACGATCTACCGCTGATCGAAACCGAAACGCGGTGGGAGTGCGATCCGTCGCACCCGTTCGCCGAGCACGGCATAGACGAGTCGATGAGCATCGATCAGAGCAAGCACAGCATTTTCGGCGCGAGTAAAGTGGCCGCCGACATTCTTACGCAAGAGTATGGGCGGTATTTCGGCATGAAAACCGGCACCTTCCGCGGGGGCTGTTTGACGGGTCCCGCACATAGCGGCGCGGAACTGCACGGATTTTTGGCGTATTTAATCAAGTGTATTGTCACGGGTAAGCCGTATACTATCTTCGGGTATAAGGGTAAGCAGGTACGTGATAACATCCACTCCTATGATCTGGTGAACGCTTTCTGGAATTACTTTCAGAACCCAAAACCGGGTGAAGTCTATAACATGGGTGGGTCGCGCCATTGCAACGTTTCGATGCTGGAAGCGATCTCAATGGTAGAGGAAATGACCGGCAAGAAATTGACCTACACTTTATCCGATGACAACCGGGCGGGAGATCACATCTGGTATGTGTCTGATGTTCGCAAATTCCAGAACCATTTCCCCAATTGGGCTTATACCTACGATTTGAAGCGAACACTCGCGGAAATGGTTGCTGCGACCCAGGAAAGGCACGGCGCGAAATGACAGAAAGCACTATCCAGACAGTTTCCGAGTTTACGCCAGAGCAGGAATCGGTGTTGTCTATTGTGATCCCGGCACACAACGAGGAAGGATGTATCGCGTCCACGGTAGAAGCGTTGTACGCTAAACTTTCCGAGGAAAAAATCGCGCACGAGATCCTGGTCATCAACGACAACAGCAAGGACACGACCGAGGCGATCTTGCAGGGGCTACAGAAAACTATCCCCTCTTTGCGATATATAAACAATCGCCCCCCGAACGGTTTCGGGTTTGCCGTACGTGCCGGGTTGGCGAGTTTCAAAGGCGATGTCGTTGCCGTGTATATGGCAGATGCGTCGGACCGCCCCGAGGATTTAGTGCAGTACTGGCGCACGCTCTGGGCGAAGGAAGTAGACTGCGTGTTCGGCAACCGCTGGGCTAAAGGGGCGAGGGTGGTGGATTATCCGCAGCATAAATTGTTGATCAACCGCGTAGCCAACGTCTTCATCGCCACGTTGATGGGAACGCGCTATTACGACAGCACCAACGCCTTCAAGATGTATCGCCGCCACGTCATCGAAGGCATTCAGCCCTTACTCTCGCATCACTTCAATCTCACAATCGAGCTACCTTTGAAATCACTGGTGCGTGGATATTCGTATGCCGTGGTGCCGAACGATTGGATCAACCGTAAAACCGGCGTGTCGAAGCTGAAAATTCAGGAGATGGGGTCCCGGTACCTGTTCATTCTGCTTTACTGCCTGCTAGAAAAGTTGCTGTCACGCGGCGACTACCATCGTTTCAAATATGAGAAACAACTGGAAGCAGCGAGGGTATTCGAGGAAGGCACCGGAGCAGTACAACTGAGTACGCCTCCTGTCTCCGCCCCGCGATGAAAGACCGTCCGTCTCCCCTGGTCCCGATATTCACCGGGCTAGCTGCGGCGGTCGCCCTCGCCGCCCTTCTGGCGTTCCCGAACGCCGTGCCGGACAACACGCTCGATTCATCGTGGAGCGCGGCGTTCGCGTATTTTTTCGGGGAGCGGTTCCGCGCCGGCGTGGATTATATTTTCACCTACGGTCCGCTCGGATTTCTACTGACCGCATACTTCGACCCGAAGACCTTTTATCTTAAGTGGCTCTACGAAGTTTCGCTCAAAGCATACATCGTGTGGGAAATCGTGCGATTATCCCGGTTGCCTGACGCGCGCGGCGACGTGCCTCCGTGGTGGCGGGGGCTTATACCGCTTCTTGTCGCGGCGGTGATGTGGGCATTTTCGGTGTATCCGGGTTTTGTTTACACTACCGATGCCTGGGCGTACGTCGTATTCCTGGTACTGGCGACGGCTCCCATCGTGGACCGCGACTTCGGCGGGGGGCGGCTACTCGCAACGGTGCTAATCGTCGCTCTGCTATCGCTCGCCAAGGCCACACTCACCGTACTCGCGTTGCCCGTGATCATCGTGTGCGCCTTGCGGATCGGCTCGAAAGACAAGCCTCCGCCGGCATGGCAGTCGCCCCTTCTATTATTCCCGGTGATCTGGCTCATCTCGTGGTTTCTGCTCGGGCAGGACTTGGGGAACATCGCCCCGTTCTTCGCGGGGTCGTTCTCGGTGGCGAGTGGCTACAACGAGGCGATGGCTTTCGCAACGCCGGAGTACCGCAACAGTATTGCCCCGATGACGGCGGCTATTGTCGCACTGGTCAGTCTACTCATCGCACTTCGCATCCAGGGCGACACGTTAGTTAACAATAAACGGGAAATCGCGCTACATGCCGTGTACCTGTGTCTGGTCGCGCTGCTGTTGCTTCTGTCATGGAAACACGGTTTTACCCGGGGGGGAAA
>JACMMA010000288.1 GCA_014379275.1 Armatimonadota bacterium
CTACTGCCGGACGATCTGCGGGGATCGTTCGCGGCGTTGTCCGTGTTCCGCGGGGGCTGGTTCACGGAAGCCGCGCAACAAATAATCGGGGGGGATGCCGTGCCCTCTTTGCGCGACCAACTCGCCCGTCTTCAGGAGCACTCACTGGTTATCGCCGACACGGTGCGTGACCCGGCTTCGGACGAGGGCGCGACGCGAGTGCGCTTCCGCCTATTGGACACCCTGCGCGAGTTCGCCGCCGACCAGATGACCCGCGATGAGAAACACGCGCTAGCCGAGCGTCACGCCGCCCATTATCTGCAACTCGCCGAGAACGCCGCCCCGCATTTAACCGGTCACCAGCAACGCCGCTGGATGGATGTGCTGGAGGCGGAACACAACAATCTGCGTGCCGCCCTCACACACTATGACGCGAGCGGGAACGCCGCGTCCGGGCTTCGTCTCGCCGTCGCGCTCCGGCACTTCTGGAACCGGCGTGGGTATCTGCGCGAAGCCTGTGAGTTCCTGGCACTGTTTCTCGGCCACTTCTCCGCCTCGCCCGCACCGGAGGGCGATCGGATGTGGCAGGAAGCCACCGGGCGCAACGCGCTGGGACGGGCACTGCGTGCCGCGGGAAACATCGCCGCCGGGCACCACGAACAGGAAATCGCCCTGGAAATCTGGCAGCGGCTCCGACACAACCGCGGCATCGCGACCACGCTACTGGAAATCGGCATCGGCACCTATTTACAGGGGAATGCGCCGGAAGCCACCTTGCTGATAGAAAACAGCCTGAAACTCGCACGAGAAGCAAACGATCTCACTACCGTCGCGGGTGCCATGATGAACCTCGGTAATATCGCCATCAGCCAGCACGAGTTGGCGCTAGCGCGTCAGTATTACCAGGACTGCTTGCCGCTCGCTCGGAGCGAGGATAGTGCCTGGCTTCTGGCGAGCACGCTGAACAATCTGGGGGAGATTTCCCGGCTCCAGGGCGACCTCGCCGCCGCCACTTTGTTCTATGAGGAGGCGCTACGGGGTGCGCGGGTTCTGGACAACCGCCTCAGTAATGTCCTCCCCCTGCTCAATCTCGCCGAGATCGCACGCCTGACCGGGGACCTGACACGGTCCGAGACGCTGATCCACGAAAGCCTGACGCTGGTTCGGAATCTGGGCGACGTATACATGACCGCGCAGTGCCTTTTCGCCGCCGCCGCGCTGGCGAACGCCGCGCAAAAACCGGAGCGTGCCGCGACGATCCTAGGGGCGGTGACCGCCCTGCAATCGGCGATGGCGGCGTGGCTCGATGTTTCCGGTCCCGAGGATCAGCAACGGCTGGCGGATTCGCTTCGTGCGACGCTGGGAGACACCCGCTTCCAGATCGCTCTCGCGGGCGGTGCGGCATACCCCCCCGACCGGATTATCACCTTCGCGCTGTCCGGTGAGAGCACGCTGTGAACGCCGGAATAAATCGTGGCACCTATTTCTTCGGCGTTTCGGACTTCCGAGGGGAAGGATTTCGGAGTCGGGTGGTACTCTACGGTTCCCTTCGCAGGGAATCGGCATAACGCGCTGTTGCGTCCAATAACTCAGGCAATTCGCAAGCACATCTTTAGCAGAATGGATTCAACAATGAGTTTCAATAAACGCATTCCTACAAACAATTCGAATCGCACGGCGCAGCTCACACCCGCAAAAAGCGCATCGGGCGGTTTTACACTCATCGAACTACTCGTCGTGATCGCGATCATCGCGATCCTCGCCGCGATGCTTTTTCCGGTTTTCGCCCAGGCGCGGGCGAAAGCGCGACAAACCGTCTGTATCAGCAATCTGAAGCAGATCGGACTCGCCGCGCTGATGTATGCGCAAGATTACGATGACACGTACAACTGGTACAGTTCTGACTCGGGCAGGATTCCCTGGGGCATCGTCGCCAACAGCCTCACCGAAGACAGGCGGTTTTCCTACGGCGTCGCGACGACGACTGCCGCAGGTTTTACGGGACCGGACGCCGCGGAACGGTACGCGCTGTCGCGTAACTTTCTGTTGAAGCCGTACACGAAAGATACCGGGGTGATGTTCTGCCCGAACCAACGCCCGCAACTGTTCGACCCGAGATTTCCCGGCGGCGGCTACCGATGGTTGAACTACGCACTCAACGAATGGATGATGGCAAGTATCATCCCGGCAGTCCCGCCCGCCTCCCGTCCGCGCCCGCACCCGTACGACTCCGGTCTTTTGCAACGCTACGCGACCCCAGCGGGAATGGCGATGGGGGATGTCGACGCGCCCGCCGGGACGGTTTTAATCTGGGAGCATTTCGATCAGGGAGCCGCCTGCCGCATCGCCTTCAAAGATACCAACCCCAGGTCCACGCAGAACGCACGGCACTATGACAACGGCAACCATAACGGCATAAACTTGCTCTTCTGCGATGGTCACGCCAAGCGGTACAGCCGGGGGCAGTTGCGAAACGAAATGTTCACCTTCTGGCAAGAGCCGACCGAATGATGGGGCGATCTGGGTGATTCTCTGGTCCGACGGCTCCAGAGAATCACCGCTTCTTCCATCGCAACAGCCACGGATGCTTCGCCGCGATCTTTTCTGCCTGCTCCGGGCTGACCATATGGATGAACGAAAGATAGCCCGCCGCGTAGCACAGCGCGTCCTTGCCGATCTGCTGTGTCATCGCCTCCGCCCATTTAGAGTCGAACTGGTGCAGAAAGGCGCGGAACC
>JACMMA010000289.1 GCA_014379275.1 Armatimonadota bacterium
AATAACGGCGACGGCACATACACGAATCAGGCGCAAGAGTTAGGGCTTGCCGATTCGCACGAAAACGGGCGAGGTATCGCGGTGTTCGACGCCGACAACAACGGCAAGTTCGACCTCTGCGTCGGCAACTGGCAGGGCGAACACCGATTGTTTTTACAAACGCTTCTCGGCGGCTTCATGGACGCTGCTCCCCCGGAAATGGCCCGGCCATCCACGGTTCGCACGGTGATCGCTGCCGACTTCGATAACGATGGCTACGAGGAGATTTTCTTCAACAATATCGGCGAACGTAACCGCCTTTTCGCCTGGCGGAACGGCGAGTGGCAACGCATTTCGATCGGCGATGCGGAAGAGGCGGGCGATTTAGGCACCGGCGCGGCGGTCGCGGACATCGACGGCGACGGCAGGCTGGAACTGCTCGTTTCGCACGGCGAGCAGGGCGCACAGCCGCTCACGCTATACAGACCCGACGCTAACGACAACGCATACTTAAGGGTCTTACCCCTGACAACCGGCGGCGCACCAGCCCGGGGGGCAGTAGTGACGTTGCAAACGCGCACCCGGATTCAGCGGCGGGTTGTCGACGCCGGTTCGGGCTACCTGTGCCAGATGGAACCGGTCGCTCACTTCGGGCTGGGCGCGGAAACGGAAGTCGAATCGGTCTCCGTCGTTTTTCCGGGCGGCGCGACCGTGAGCGTGGAACGTCCGCAGGCGCGACAGATGATTCGCGTTTTACACCCTTAGATTGTTTGTCCGAATCCACTCGTCGAAAACTTTCTCCCTTCTCTGGACTTGGGGTCCTTGGCTTCTTGGCGGTTCAAAATTTTCAAGCACGGGGATGGGCGGCGCGGTAGGCGGTTCGTAGGCGGTTGGTGTCGACGTGGGTGTAGATTTGCGTGGTCGAGACGCGGGCGTGACCGAGGAGTTCTTGAATCGCGCGGACATCCGCGCCGCCAGACAGTAGATGGGTCGCGAACGAATGGCGCAACCAGTGCGGGGAGGGCAACTCGGGCAACCCCGCCTTCCTGGCGTGCTCGCGGATCGTTCTCCAGACCAAACCGCGCCCGATGGGATGCTTGCCGGTTCCGGCATTCCCGACGAAAAGCGGGTCTAGGGGGGTTGGTTTGCGGGTGTCGGATCGGTAGGACGCGAGCGCAGTAAGTGCCGGTTTGCCGACAGGGACCCACCGCTCCTTACCCCCTTTACCACGCTGAACACGCAAGATCCCTCGCTTGATGTCGACATCGCCAACGCACAAGTTACACAGTTCGGATACCCGCAGACCGGTGGCATAAAGCAGTTCGAGGAATGCCGCGTCGCGTCGCCCGCGCGGCGTCGTCCGGTCCGGAGCGGAAAGCAATCTCCCGACTTGCCCCGCCGTCAGCACATGCGGGAGGTGCGTTTCACGACGCCCCGCGCCCTCGACCATTGCAACCGGGTTTTCGGGAAGCATGCCCTCCCCGACGAGAAACTTTGCGAACGCCGACAGCGCCGCCTTCTTACGATTCACCGACGACGGCTTGTTGCCGTCACCGTGCAGCCGCACTAGAAATCTCTCAATCCCACCGGTGGACAGATCACCGTCGGTATAATCCTGCCACTGGGCAAGGTCGCGCTTGTAGGCTGACACGGTATTTGCCGCGGCTCCCCGCTCGACAACAAGATGCCGCAAGAATCCCTCAACGTGTTCTTTCACAGAAGCATTGAACCGCCAAGACGCCGAGGGCGCCAAGACCGGAGAGAAGTTAGGAAAGTTTTCTATTTCCCCAACTCTCCGGTCTTGGCGCCCTCGGCGTCTTGGCGGTTCAAAAAACTATGCGGTAACAGCGGTGCGGTGCGGCGCAAACGTCATCGCGGGCTTCGTTTCCGGATGCTTTTCCAGTTGCGACATATTGGGCGATGGGCGCCAGGCGAAAATTGCCCGGCGTACCCGCTCGCGTCCCCGTGATAGACGGGAGCGCACTGTCCCGATCGGAATGCGGAGCGTATCGGCGATGTCCTGGTAGGGCATATTCTGCACGTCTGCCATCGTGACCACCAGTCGATACTCGTCCGGCAGTGCCTTGACCGCAGCCAACAGGGCCGCCGATTCCATCTGCCCGAGAACGATACGCTCCGGGGAAGTGACTGTCTGCGATGCCTGCTCTGCGGAGTCGGCTTCGATAGCGACGCCACCACTCCCACCGGTCGTGGTCGGCTCGAAAACGTCCAGCGAAACCTGTTTCGGCTCGCGGCTCTTTTTGCGATACATGTTGAAGAACAGGTTCCGCATGATCGTATGTAGCCATGCGCGAGGCGACCCGTCCTGTCGAAAAGTCTCGAACCGATCGAAAGCGCGAAGCAGCGTCTCCTGCACCAGATCTTCCGCATCGGACGACGAACGCGTTAATGCCATTGCCGGTCCAAACAAACTTTGCTCATGCGGAAGAATGACACGCTCGAAAAGTCGGGCGCGGTCCGCCTCAACGGGAGAATTTCGAACGGTGGAATGAGAAACATTTCCGGTGGTAATCTGTGTTTGCGTGTTCATGATCGTTTGACGCCGTCCTAACTTCGGCTCTTACATTCTATTGACTAAAACTGTATTTCGGTCAATAGGGTTCCTAAAAAATGCGCCATTTTCGAGTGGCGCGCATAAACTATTTCGGTGATCCAAACAAAATCTATCGGCGGCGCAGACCACTGAGCAAAAACTCAGTCATTCGCGTTATCATTACTTCTAGACGCTTCTGGCAATGCGCTTTATCGGCGTAACATCCCGACAGGTACGGCGGAAAGAATGACATATAGGCCATCCCGAAAAGTTCCGCTGTTTCCAGGGGATCCTGTCCGCCAAGCGAGAAATCGCCGTTTTTCTCTCCCTCAGCCAAGACCCCGGCAAGAATCTGCGTTTGTGCTTCGTGCTCGCCGCGACCGCATTGCATCACTTTGGGTCGCAGTATGTCATCCACGATGTCTATGCCATGCGTAGTGGAAAATGCGGCGTCGTGCACCGAAAAGATCTTCGCGAGTATCATCCGTCGCAATTTCTCCTCCGGCTTAGCCATCGAGGAGGAAATCGCTCGCATCTGCTCGGTCACACTTCGCTTAACATCACGAGCGATTGTCAGCAGAATATCTTCCTTACTCGAAAAGTGCAGATAGACCGAGCCTTTGCCTACCCCCGCGTCCGCTGCGATTTCGTCGATCGTGGTTTTCTTATACCCATAATGTAGGAAACGCGTGCGTGCCGCTTGCAGAATCGCACGCCGCGCGTCACATTCTGTTCGCTCTGAATTTGTGTGTATATCCTCTGCCATTACGTCGCCTCTACATATGACTAAAATAGTATTCCAGTCATATGTTACCATAGGGGGGAATCGCTGTCAATACCGTCGGGTCATGTTCGCCCGTTTTCCTGGGGACGGATCGACCGGCGCGATTACTCCGGAATAATATTGCGCCACGAGTACTCGATGCCCATTTCGCGCAACTCGGCTTGAAATGCCGCGAACATTTCGGGGGAGTCGCGCACCGGGTTCGGGCGGTTCATGTCCCGACCGATGCAAAACGCGGCGAGGGTTCCCGCGATCTCGCCCGCAAGCCACTCCGTCGGATGCATGCGGGCGGAAGCAAGAGCGAGGCGGGTCGCGCCGAAGTTTTTTGCGCCGGGAAGAATGTTCGCCGGTCCGTCTGTAGTGAGGAACGCCCCCAGAGGAAGGTGATACGGGATCGCCGGTAACAGAAGATGCGGTTCCCCCTTGGTCGGATGAATGTCCACGGCGTAGAGAGCACAACCGACCGAATCGGGAAATTCGGTCCCCCATTTTGCGCCGGGATTATCCGGGGGTGCGACCATATCGTTCTCGGTCAGCATGGACGCGGCAAGCAGGCGGCGCGATTCACGCACGTAGGGTGCGACGGCAAATCCGTCTTTGCCGATGCCGTTCGCCAGTGATTCGTCGCTCCCAAGCACCAATTGCATCTCGGGATAGCCAAACCCAGAGCCATCGTCGCGCGGGCATTCGTTCTGTAACCACCAGCAAAAACCCTGGGCGAACTGTCTCCCCCGTTCCAGAATCCGCGCCTGTTCGTCCAGCGGTTTGCCGAGGTAGGTTTCCTCGTGAAAATCATTGCCGCGCCAGTTCATCAGTGCGACATCATCCTCCGGCGATTTCGCACCGGTAAAACTGTTGGCCGCCAGAAGACGGCGGTACGTCCAAAACGGACCACCCGACCCTTCCGCCTTCACCAGCACTTTGTAGGTGACCGTGCCGCGCTCGGAATACACATAGTCCAATGTATACTCGCCGAGCGATTTGAAGTATTCGTACTCCGCAGGTTGCTCGACGATGGTTCGGTTCGCTGAATCACTCTGCCAATTCAGCAGGAAACAATACGTAAACGACTGCACCCAGTCGGGACGAGCTTCTTCCGGGGCGTGCGCTTCGTTGTATTCGAATCTCGCCTCCTGCCCGATGGTGGTCGGGCAACCGGCGAGGTGTAAAGCTTCCCCGTCCTCGGTCGCATCGATCATGTACCGCGCCCCGATGCGCGTCATCTTACCGGTATCCAGATTCACTACGTCCGCGTAGTTGACCAGACCGTTTGAAAGCGTTTCGATGGCACGGACCTGATGACGCAAATAAACCCGCTTGATTCCCCGGTTGCTGTTCCAGTAAGCCACACGTTCTCGAATCGCCTGTCCCCATAACTCCGGGGGAGCACATATGCGAGACACCCACCCCTGCCCGATATTCTTTGCGGCACCGGGCTTCGCATCCGGCAGTGCGGCGGATAGCTCGCGGACCCGCTCGCGAAGACGACGATAGGAGGCGGTGGAAGGTCCGTTTTTCTTCTCTATGTGAGAGTTCTCGTCCGGGGCAGAGACGAGTTGCGCGGTCAGCTGTCCGCCGAGGCTCGCGGTCGGTTCGACAAGGATTACCGAAAGATAGCGGCGGGCGACGGCTTCGGCGGCAGCGATGCCCCCCGTCCCTCCGCCCAGAATCAACACATCGCACGTCGGCTCGACATCGGACGGAAAGCGCTCGCCTAAGACGACGCGGCGGTTTTGCACGTCAAGAACACGTCGCTCCTTCGGGGGAGCAGCGAGAACGGCGTTTCCTGTAGCAGCGATGGCGGATTCAGAAGCGGTGGTCATGGCGATTAAAACGGTCAGAACGAGAGCGAGGAAGCGCATACAGTAATCTTACCCCGGCGCGTCAACCTCTTGTTTTTCCATGGTGAATATGCGGAGAAGTTCGAAATCCAGTTCGACACCCAAACCCGGGGTGGTGGGAACTAGGGCGGCACCACCTTCGATCGGAATCGTCGGTTTATACATCGCGTCGCGGAGCGGGTTCGCGTCCGGTGCTTCGTATTCCAACAGCCCGACACCTGCCTCGGCGCGGCCCGGTTGGCGGAAGTCGGACGCCAGAAAATGTAACGCGGACGCGAGGCTGAACATCGTACCGGAAACGTGCGGGACAAGGTTCGCGCCGTGGGCGGACACAGACGCGCGGATTTTCAGAAACTCGCTGATGCCACCACAGTAGGCGAAATCCGGCATCAACATTTGTACGCCGCCGGAATCGAGAAGCCCCTGAAACCCCCAACGCGTCTGCTCCCGCCTTCCCGCGGCGATGGGAATATGTAGCCGTTCTCCCAGTTTGCGGTACGCGTCGGGTACATCGAGCGATAGCGGGTCCTCGAACATCGCGAAGCGGCTTTCTTCCAGAGCAAGACCGATAAGGGTCGCTTCCGGAAGATCGTAAGCCTGGTGGGCGTTCGCTAGTAGATAGGTGTCCGGTAGAGCAGCGCGTAGCCCGTGCGCGAGCGCGCGATCGAAAGGTAGATTACGACCTATCTGCACTTTCACGGCACGGAAGCCGGCGTCAACATACCCGCGCGCTTCTTCGATCAGTGTGGGAATCAGGTCCGCTTCGGGGAGGTCACGGAAGTAACATCCGGTCGCGTAGCAGGGAATGCGGTCGCGCGTTTTCCCCCCCAGTAGTTCGCACAACGGGAGATTCATTGCTTTGCCCCTCAGGTCCCAGAGCGCCATGTCAATCGCCGACATCGCCGCGAGCATCGGTCCACGCCGTGCCCATTCGCGCGATGCCCGCCACATGCCATTCCATAACAGCTCCGTTTGGAGTGCATTTTTGCCGATGAGTTTGGGCGCGTAAAATGTGTTGATCGCGCACTGCGCCATCGCGGCAGGGCCGGACGCTTCCCCCCACCCGCTCAAACCGTCCGCCGTGAGGATCTGCACGAGGAGTGCCTGACGCGACCCGAATCTTCCCTGTGCGTAGCCGAGTATTTCGGGAAGGGGGCACGATAAACGATATGTTCGAATCCGTTCTATCTTCAAATCACTCGTACTTTAACCGATCCGCCTCGCAATTCCTGCCTGCGTTTGGGGTCTACATGTTGTTTTTTGTCCTACGCGGACGGCGCCAACGCATCGTTGGATCGGTTTCACCTGCGGTGCTCGTGACTACTTGGTAATCATGTCTCGGTCCTTTCCCGCTAATTCATCGGTTACGGTTTCTCACTTCGTGAGAAACCGTAACCGACGAATTCGCG
>JACMMA010000290.1 GCA_014379275.1 Armatimonadota bacterium
ACGGCGTTCGCGAAGTCAGATGGCTGGCCGCTCCAACCCCATTGGTTAAGGAATGCTTCCGGCGACACGGCGAGTGCCACTTCCCGGTGCCCGCTTTCGACGTGGTGGACAGGACAAACTGCGATCCGATCAGCCTGCGCCCAGCGCACGTACCAGGAGCTGTTGGGAGATGTATAGGAGCTTGCGCGGTCGTTGAGATACACCGGCAATTTCGGCGCGACATTCTTGAGGACGGCGTGCATGCGAGCCATTTCCCGTTTGTTTTGTTTCCATCGGAATGTCGTGAACTCGTCCCAGAGCGCATTCGCCGTGAAGAGTCCTACTTCGGTACGTAGACCGAGCGCGTGGGAATAATCACCGGCGTCTATCGGGTCGAATCCGTTCGCGTCGAGACAGGCAAGACGCATCGCTACCGTGTAGCCTAGATGACCGCCTGAAGGGATCCCGTCGCCGCCCTGGACAATCCCCGCGTGCCCCGGTGCGGCGGTTGCTTGCAATGCCAACGCCGACAAGCCCGGAACCGAGGCGAGCGGCACCAAGCCGGATTTGATCACGTTCTCGTCCCAAATGTTCCAACCGGGAAAACGGCTGGCGTAGTAATCGCGCTCCGGATGCTTCGCCAGGGTCCGCTTGGTGAAAGCGTCGCCGGTTTCCCCGAGCGTGTTCACATCGGGAATTCCTTTGTAGCCGCGCAAAACATCGACGATGGCCCCGACGCGCAACCCGATTCTCGTTCCCGATTTCACCGCCACTTGGAGTCGCTCGGTCCGTTTCTCGTCGCCTTGCAGCGGAATGCGTAGCCACACATCGGTGAAACCTTTGCGTTGTGCGGTCCGCAGTAACTTTTCTACCTCGTTCGTCTCCGTCGGGAAGGGGAGCAGTAGTACGCGGCGCCCGGTCCCGCGGGGGAGGGGGACCGGTTTCGCGGGCGGCTCCCCTTTGGTTGGTTGCGGCACCGCCCCCGGTTTCGCGACAACGGCAATTTTTTGCAGGTATTGTCCCCCGAAGTCCCGCCCATAGGAACTAGGCTCCACCGCGATTCCGCCGGGGAGTAACAACTGGCAAGTCAGTTCGGTCCCGACCCGCAGTGTGTCGGTTTTCAGGGCGGTGCCTTTCTTCGCCCACCAATCGAGGCTGGTTTGTGCCTGCTTTCGCAGACCCGGGGGTAATTCACTCATCTTGAATTCCGGCGCGGCCCCGTAACGCTCCTTCTGGTAGGCGGCATCGACACGAGCGAGCAGTGCCGGTGGAAGGGCATTCGGATCGTTCGGCGCGAAACCGATCATGCTGAGTGGGTTCACGAGAGCCGTTTTTTTCGACGCGCCCTCCACCGCATCATACTTTTTCTGGACCGCTTCCTCTGCCCAATCGCTCCACCGCAAGAACCGGGCGTTGATCCCTTCGGTATCGTGCGTGAGTAGATAAACCTTCTCACCCGTCGCCGGGCTGATTTTGCGGAACGTACCACAAACGCTAAGGCATACCGCCTGTAACAGATCGCCAGCCGAAACGGTACCCCCCGGAGTGACACGGCGGTATACCATCAGGTCCCCAACACGCTTGTCACAACGCAGGTTGAATCCGGTCCTTTTGCCAACTCGCTCGATGAGTTCGCTCACGGTTTCGGTTTTCTCGGTGAGTGGCAATGCCGCATTGAAGGCGGGCGATGCAAAATCGAGGTCGCCTTTTTTAAGTCGGTTTGGAACAGTCTGTAGAACCGTCGCGCCGAACGCTTGTACGGGTATTTTGCCGGTGGGTTGACGCTCGTCTGGGGTGTATTCAAAATTGCCCGTGTAAACGGTGTCGGGGTCGCTGCCGACGGGACCGTCGGTGCTGGTGGAATACCGAGAATCCTCCACCCCCACTTTTTCAAAAAGTAATTCGATGCGTCGCACCAGCCGAATCCGCACCGTATCCGGGGCGAACTCCTGCGGCTCCCCTTCTCGCTCATAACGGAACGATCGGTCTCCGGTGGAGATACGGTGATTCTTTTGCAGAGTAATTTTGTCGCCCGGTAGCAAGCTGAACCAGAGGGTACGTTGCTCATCGGTCATCTCCTCGGCGCCGATGCCCTTTTCACCGGTCGCCGCCTTCCACTGCTCCCGCGACAAGAGCGACATGAAAACGCTAAGTCGTTCGCGAGAACTCATTTTGGCGAACGGGTCGGCGGACTTTTGCGGGACATCCGCAATGATGCGCTGGTCGCGCGCAGCTATCAAGGTCAGCGTGTCTTGCGTGAAAAGGCGGCGATTGCTCCGCTCCGCGAATTGGCGGGCGGTCATTTTGCCGAGGGTTTCGGCGACCGTTTCGCGTTGCTCGTCCGACGAGACAGTGGTCATGAAATCGCGGGGCGATCCTATGGCGAGCAAAGGTCCGCTCGTTTTGGGATCGTAGCGAATCAAATCGAGAGAAGGGATAACGGATTTGGTTGCGGGCGTGCTTTGCGGCGCGGAAGAAGGCACCGCAACCTGGGCTAAGGATGGCGTGGAAAGTGCCGATACTATGGCAAGCGAGACGGGGAGACACAGTGCGTAGTGAAACGAGGACCGGGGCATTTAGAGGATTCTCCTTTCCAGACCGTTCTACGCGGCGCAAAATTGTTCCTTCGTCGCGTAACCAAACCATAGCTGATGCGTCTGTATAATATAGGTTCGCGGAGAGAAATAGGATCACGGGGGGAAGTGTTTTGCAAAATATAGAACTTCCCATTTGTTTTATGTGTCTAAGTCATTAGGAGATACACAACTTTCCATTTGAAGGAGAGTGCAAGGAATGTTGTCAACATGGGTATAACATCCTTGTGTTTCGCGCAAAGGCGTGGGAACCAGACCATAGGCGGGAGCCGTATCCAATTTTTAAGCGGGGGGGCGACGCAGGAAAACAGTGAGCGAAACCAAAACACTTGACATTAAAAGTTTAGGCGCGTCGGCGGTCGAGGCGTTATCGAAGCCGAAACGCGAGTTTGATACTCTGGTACGTCGGTACCACAAGCAGGCGTATAATATCGCCTACCGTCTTACCGGCAACCACACCGATGCCGAAGACCTTACGCAGGAAGCGTTCGTTCGTGCGTTTCGCTTTTTCGACAACTACCGGCGTGACCTGCCTTTCGAGAACTGGCTGTACCGGATCATGAGCAACCTGTTCGTGGACGACCTTCGCCGCAAGCCGAAGGCGCGTATCCAATCGCTCGACGCCCCGGTAGGTAACGATCCGTCCTCTGAGTCGAACGCCTTTCTGGAGATCCCGGATAACCGGGCAGAACCAGAGCGCGTCGTATTGCATGAGGAACTCGACGAGCGGATTCAAAAAGCCCTCGCATCGCTACCCGCGGATTTCCGCATGACGGTGATTCTCGCCGACATCGAAGGTATGTCCTACGAGGAGATTAGCGAGACGATGAAGTGCTCGTTGGGCACAGTTCGCTCGCGATTGCACCGAGGTCGCAAACTATTACGAAACAAACTGGCCGGTTTCGGCGTAAGATAACCGGTAGACAGAATGCGGCGCACGGTTTACCAAACTGGGCGCCGTTTCTTTGTCACGATTTTCTTGGATAATCAGTATCGGCGTAGATATTGGTGTTCTCATACTAACGAAACAAGGGGTATCCCAAGTTGAATTGCCGTAAAGCGAGCAGTTTGCTATCTGCATATATTGACCGTGAATTAACCGGTATGGAGATGCTGGAAGTTCGCGCCCATGTCGAACAATGCGAAGGGTGCCGTGCCGAGCAAGAAAGTCTTTCACAGACCAAAAAGCTTTTATCGTCGCTTTCTTATACGACCCCCCGCGCCGAACTGGAACAGTTACTGGTGGTTCGCGCCGAGCGGGTTGCGAACCCGTCCCTTCTCGATCGCATCATGCCGCCGGAATGGTCGGATGCGATGCTATGGCGTTGGGAAGGGATCGGAAATCTCGGTTCGCCGCGTTTGCGCCCACTCGCCGCGACCGCTTTCCTTTCGCTTGCCGGTCTGTGTCTTGCGACCGCGGGCGTCAACCAACCGGGGGACGAGTCGCCCTTCGGCGACAGCCCGAACGCGCAGACATTCGCCGTTTACGTCGGCCCGACCGGGGCGCTGACCCGTGTTCCTACGATGCCTGATATGGGCGACATCGCGTCGCGTCGAACCGCCGGTGTGATGCCCGTCTCGTTGATGCAAGGTGGCGGAATCTGGCAGACGATGGCGACACCGTCACTCCCTGCCGTCACCCGTGTTGGTACGGGGATGCCCGCAGGATGGGAGAACGATCTCATCTTGCCCAGCACAACTGAATCCGCCGTTGTTCCGACAAGCGTTGCGCCGCGCCCGCAATTCAACAGATCGGTATTGATCCTTTCGACGCGCGACAAGAACTAGGGAGTCGTGACTCTATTGACCGGGTTTTTTCAGGAAGACCCGGTCAATTCGCTGTCTGCCATCAATAAAATCAGCATGAACGACACACAATACGAGCCGTTTACCGTTGCGGACAGAAAGGAAGCGGGACGTTTCCCGACAGCCATCATTTTTTCGGTTGTCGTCAACATCCTCTTTCTGACCGGCGCCAGTACAATCATCCGTGCGCAGTCTGCGCCGATGCCATCCGGTGATACCGGCTACATCATTTTGGATCGGATAGACCTGGAAACGTCAAAACCTTCCCCGGAGCCGACTGCACAAAAACCGGAATTGCCCTTGGCGGTAGCCAGATTGCCACTACCGGCGAGGAGACGAATGCCGGACCCGATCCCCACCCGGACGGAGAAAGTCATGGCACGGCCCGCGACCAGACAGGTCGCGCGAGCGAAAACCAGCGTGAATCTCGATAGTAAACAACTTGCCGTGGCTGTTGCGGAACCGAAAGCGGATGTGGAATCGCCGCCCGTCGCTATGGGAGACAGCGAAAACGCCGGAGCGAATGTGGCGGCATCCAATCTAACCCCCGGCGATACTTCCCCATCCGAATCCGAAGGAAATAACTCACTCCTTACCACCGATGAACCCTCCGCCTCGGGGGCTTCGTCCGCGCCAACACCCGTGGAAAGCCCCTCCGGGGTGACGAAAGATGCTGAGCTAGCACATCAGGAGTTGCCCCGCTTGCCCGATGCCCTGCGTGATAGCGGCTATAGATCCTCGGTAGGGGTGAAGGTCGAGGTAATGGAAGACGGCGCATTCACGGTAACTATCCGTACCTCAAGCGGGAACCCAGATGTTGATATACGAGTGCTGGATGCACTAAAACGTTGGAAATGGAAACCAGCACTCAAGAACGGCATCCCGATAACCTCCACGCAGTCGTTCGACCTGAAATTCGAGATCGATTAAGTTGCCATGGTGGGTATAATAGCACCACGCGGGATCGAATCGCCGCTCGAAAACACATCATGAAACAGATACATTCACGCGCTTTCGCGCTCTTTGCTTTACTCCCCCTGACAGGACTCATGCTGACCGGATGTCCGAAACAAGAAGCAGGGTCTGGCGGTGAAGTCCCTTATGGGCAACCTGCCGGGCAAGCGACCAACACTACCCCTGCGGCCCCGCCGACGATCCCTGACAATGCACCCCCCGGACCAAAAATGAGTGGCACACCGGGTGCCATGGCGGACGGAGAAGGACCTCCTTCCGGGGCGGGAGCGCCCCCTGGCCCAGCGGCGGGCGGTCCGATGATGGGCGGCGGTGGCGGCGATCCAATGGCTCCGCTTACCCCGACCCCCGAACTGGATAAGGCTATCCAAGCTGCGGAAGCGAAGGCGGACAAGAAATCGATTGCGGCGGCATACGCGAGTCGGGGATACTCGCGAATGACTGACGATAATGCGGGGCAGCGCATCAAATATCGCAAGGCATTGGAAGACTTTCGCGTAGCGTTAAAGAATGATCCGGCGAATGCGAAGGCGAAACAAAACATGGAAGTCATCGAACAGATCTATACTTCCATGGGACGCCCCATACCCCAATAACAGCGGGAGATGGAAAACAAAACACGCGCTTCGAAAATTTATCCCGCACGGCAAAAGATTTAGATTATTAGTATATACAAATCGGGTAGAACCAAAAAGAATACTTTCGAAGCGTGTCATAGCAAGGGCAAATCAATCAAATGGTCCTCGAACGAACAAGCGGAGTCACGGCAACTAAAGATCTACACCTCGACAGCCAGGCGCTGACTATCGAAGCGCAGGGCGATACGTTATTTGTTGGCGGTGATATTGATCTGTATGTCGCGTCGGACTTTCGTCAGGCTGGCGAGAAGCATGTCGTGGCAAATGCCAACCCGTTAATCGATCTTCTGGCAGTGCCATTTCTGGACTCGGCGGGGCTGGCGGCATTGCTGTCCATCGTACGCATCGCGCGCGTCCATGAACATCCTCTTCGGGTCAAAGCGGTCGGAAATCCGCGCCGCGTGCTACGCATTACCGGCATAGATCGTATGCTCGCGGTCGAAGACTAGCCGCGATCAAAGATATCGTTTGGTAGCAAGTGGGCGGTTTCGTTTAAACAAACGAACCGCCCACTCTGTATTTCTATCTTCCCACCCCGCACAAATCCAGAGATTTCGACCACGGACAGACTGGTGTTCTCCAACCGAAACCGACGCATGTCTTTTGCGCCAAGACCGAGTGCCGCACAAAGAAGGGCGCGAAGGGACCCCCCATGACCATATACCAGCACGTTTTTGGTTGAGGATTCGGCAGCACTTGCCAAGTGCGAAGCGATATCGTGCAAAGCTTGGTGGATGCGATCAAAAACCTGCGTTTCCGTTTCGCCGTTCGGCGGCTCGGTGCCTCCTTCCCTACGGCGTAATCGCAACTCTTCCGCCTCCAGACCTTGCCATTCGCCGAAGTTTCGCTCGCGCAAAAGCGGCGTCGTCAGCAAGGGAATCCGTGCGAGCGAGGGGACTTCGTTTCGCACAATCTGCCCCGTCTCCCGGGCACGGCTGAGATCGGAAGAAAACTGGGCCGCGATGGAAAGTGGCTTGATCCCGAAGTGTGGCAACAGCGGATGGGAAGAGTCAGGGCGACAGGCGATCTGGAACCGCCGTGCTAACCGCCGTGATTGCTGACGACCCACATCGGAGAGCGGCACATCCAGATGC
>JACMMA010000291.1 GCA_014379275.1 Armatimonadota bacterium
CCCTCGATGGTGGGTCGCTCCGCATCGAACCGTGAACGGCGTCGGGGGTCTAACCGACGGGCAGAGGCCGATCGGCCTCTGCCCGTCGGTTAGACCCCCGACGCCGTTCACGGTTCGATGCGGAGCGACCCACCATCGAGGGCGAAACTCGGCTTCTGAACCGGCACGGCGCATCCGGCGATGCGCAATTTCGTTTTGGCGATGCGCACCCGTAGATCGCCCCACACTTTCACGAACGCCCCGATCACGGTCGTGCCCGGGGCGACGGCTTGCAAGGCGAGCGTGTCGGTTTGCGCGTCGTGCGTGAGCATCAGCAGATCACCGACCTGATAGCCCGCCTGCTCGATGAAACTGCGCGGAACGGCGACCGCACCGTCCCGGCGGAAGGCACCGCGTGACCGGCGGGGAGACGGCACCCCATACGCCGTGCTACCGCCCCCGCTAATGACCGCGCTACCTACCATCCCCTGTAGCGCGGTTTCCGCGAGTGTGGAAAGGGGACCTCCGGCAGGCACGGCGTCGTCGAGCGGACGGGCGCGGTCGGCGGGTACCGGGGGCAGGGCGTCCTGCGCGTCCAGCGTGTAATCCGACGGGTCTTGCGTGCCGTGGCGATAGAGATACGCTTGCGCGGAGCCGTCCGGGGTGGAAACGTGGATCAGGTCGCGCACATACCCGAACGCCCCCATCCCCCCGCCGACGTACAGCCCGCGCACCACGGCGGCTACTTCGCGGTGCCGTACGGGAAGGTTTTTCGCCTTCAAAACGTTGCTGATGTCGAGCGCGGTGAACGGTTCGCCCGCGTTCATTTTGGCTTCCATGGCCTCGGTAGCCAGTGTCAGAATCGCATCGGATTCGGTCTGTGTTCGCACGGAATAATTGCCCATTGGTTTGTCTCCTGACGGTTGATTTGTGTTGTCAGGAGACTACGCGGGCGAGGGCAGGGGCGGAAAAGCAGAGGCGGGTGTTTTCGCGGCGGGGATGGCACACCCCCGCCGCGAGAAACCACCGGAAAGCTCATTCCCCGCAGATGAGCAGGTATGCGCAATCCGCACAATCGCTCGCGTCTTCCGGTTCGGCAGGGAACATATTCAGGCGGATGCCGCGCAACGCCCGCTCGTAGTGCGACAAATGGGCTTCGCGGGCGCGTTTGGTGCTCGTGTGTTTCGCCGGTTCGATGGCGCGCTCCTCGCCGGTTCGGACGTGGCGCACCCGCACCGCCGTGCCGTCCGGAACGGCGGAAAAGAGAAGCGTATTCGCCGCGTCCGATCGACCGGTTTCCTTCGACTTGGAGAACGTGATCCGCTCGACCGTGCCATCTACGGCGACCCCGTCGGCTTTCACTTCGACCGTGCCCTCGGAAAGTTCATATCGGTACGGCGTCGCGGAGGCGAGGGGGTCGGTCGTCTGGATGGTCGCGATCACGGACTCCCACTCCTTTCGGTAGGCGGCAAGCCACGGATCATCACCCGCGAGAGCGTACTCGCGCCGCGCGTCGGTGAACGCGGTGCCGGATTCCGCGCCACGCAATACGGAGCGTACGGCGCGTTTGAGGGCGTCATACGCCGTGCGCTCTCGCGTGTCGCCGTAACCGCAACGGGCTTCGAAATAGTAGCGGCGCGGACAGCGCAGGTAACGTTCCAGTTCGTGCGCGGGGACGGGGGCTTCGGACTCCCCGGGCACCCCCCCGCCCCCAATCCTGGGGGAACTGGAGGGCGGGGGGGCGTCCGGGGAGTCCGGCATCCACCGTACATGATTCACCTCCGCGATCGCTCCTAATGGGGCGAGGAGAACCGACGGTTGCGCGGCGCGGTTGTCGTATTTTTCGGCGAGCGAGAGGAACAGGCAGTCGCGCGCGCGGGTCATGGCGACGAAGAAGAGGCGGGCTTCCTCATCCGCGTCGCCGCGGGACGAATCGCCCATCAATGCCTGTGTGTCGGCGTCATCCACCACGGCGGGCCGGGCCTGGGGCGGGAAGCGTCCCTGGGACAGGTTCGGCACGAAAACGACCGGAAACTCCAACCCTTTCGCGGCATGGACCGTGAGTACCTGAACGGCGTCGGCGCTTTCACCGCCCGCGTCGTCGCTGTCGCGCTTCGGCTCTTGATTCAAGCGGGCGACGCGGCGGACGTGCCGCAAGAACGATTCGTTCGCGTTCTGTCCCGTGCCGACAAGGATCACGGACTGTTCGCCGAACGTCTGCGCGAGATCGAGGAGTGTTTGTACCGGGTGCGGGTTATTGACGGTGCGCGCCAGACCAAGGGGACCGTACAGCGCGGCGCACAGGAAGTCGGCGGGCGTGGTTTTCGTCGCCAAATACGTCGGCAGAGTCCGGCCCGTGCGCGCCGCCAGAGCGGATTGCGTTTCCGCGGTCAGCGAGAGCAGAAGGAGAAGTTCGCGCACCGTTCCGTCGCGGAGCCAGGCAATGCTGTCCGCGCCTCCAGCGACGGGGACACCGCTCGCTCTCAGCGCGGTTCGGATCGCTTTCGCCTGCGGGTTCGTCCGGCAGAGCACGGCGAAATCGCGCCATCGGTATCCCGTTTCATGCCCGCGCAGGGCGAGGATTTCGCGGGCGATCCCGGCGGTCTGCGACGTTTCCGTGTCCGCGACGGCGAGCGTGACACAAGGAACGGCGTCGCCGGACGGACGGTGCGCGTCCCACAAGGTGGCGTTTTTGTCGGCGATCTGACCGAAGCAGGAAACCAGCGGGGGGCGCGACCGATAATTGACGGCTAAATCCTTACGTACCCCGCCGGGAAAGTCGGTCGTGAAGCGCGTCACGTTCGCCGGGGACGCGCCGCGGAACCGGTAGATCGCCTGTCGCAAATCGCCCACACACCAGACGCCACCGCCGCCGTCGCCGCCGAGCAGTTGCACCAGCTTCGCCCCGGCCCGGTTCACGTCCTGATACTCGTCCACCAGAACATGTTGCCAGCGTTCCTGCTCCAAGCGGCGCACGGCGTCGTTTTCGGCAAGTAGCGACACGGCGCGGCAAACGAGGTCCGCCGAATCCAGAGCCCCTTTTTCGCGCAGGGTTTTTTCGTAGCGGGCATAGATCGCGGAGACGGCGACCTGTTTGGGATCCGCGGTCGCGTTCCCCCGTGCTTTCGCCTCGTCCGGGGTGACCATCTCCTCTTTGAGCCGACCGATGACCTGCAAACAGTCGCGGAGCGGGTAGGTCGGGTCGTGCGGAAACCAGAGGGCGTCGCCGACATCGCCCGCGATGCGGTCTTCCATCAGCGCGAACGTTTCCGCCTGCGACAGCAGGACCGGGCGCGGCGGCAGATCGGCAGCGCGATGATACCGGCGTAACAGGTCGAGACCGAACGCGTGGAACGTACAAACGGCGACGCGATGGGCAACCCCATAAGGCAGATGCCGTGCGATCCGCTCGCGCAGTTCGGCGGTCGCCTTGCGGCTGAACGTCAGACAAAGGATCTGCTCCGGCGCGACACCGGTTTCTAACAAGTACTTGACGCGGGCGACCAGCGTACGGGTTTTGCCGGTGCCGGGACCCGCCCCTAAAAGCAAGGGGCCGCGTTCGATGGTCGCCGCCTCGCGCTGGGAATCGTCGAGCGGGAGCGGTTCGGGCGTAGTCGACTCGGGCAAGATCGGCACGGTAATCGCTCCGATCTGTAGTTGCTTGAATACCACGGCTTGGGAAACGCCGAACGCCCCGGCGATTTCCGGTGCGGTCTGATTTCCGTCATAAAAGCGGCGACGTGCCACGCCCGAAGGGAGCACGAACTCGCGGGCGAAAACATTCGCCTCGGTTTCGCGCCGCTCGCGGGGACCATACCCGACCAGAAAAGTGCCGGATTGCGTGTCGTCCTCGGTGGTGCCTTCGTACTCGCCGGATGTGGTGTATTCGGGGTGCAGGTGGTAGTGCGCCAACTCATGGGCGACGAGCACGGCGCGTGTCACGGGGGGCAGGTCGCGCCGCACCCAGACGGCGTCGGACTCACGGTCCAGCACGGCATGCGAACCCGACAGGAGCGAATCGCCCGGCGGACGCAGATAAAGGCTCAAGCCCGCGTCGGCGAGGGAGGCGTCAATGATCGCGGGGGAGTCCGCCGTGTCCGCCTCGTCACCCAATAATCGGTGGCGCAGGGCGAGTGCCGACTGCCTTGCTCGTGTCCAAACGTCGCTCATGGGGTTTCCTTACGATATAGAGTACTCAGCGGGCAGAATGAAAAGCGGAACGGGCGGTGCGGATTAAGTTTATCACGCGGGGTGCCGGTGAGGAAGCACCGTGTCACGGCACAGCACGGTGATCGCGGGTTTCAACCCGCGATCACCTGTGGCGCGTCTCGTTTTTCTTGACACCAGCCCCCGTTGACGGTATACTCCCTCGGTTACGCGGTAGGTCGTGTGAGGGATTCGCTGTCTCACGGCTTGCGCGTGCGGGACGAGACCGGGTGGCGTTTTTGTATACGTCTTCCTCGGCAGTGTCCCGGCAGATTGCGAAATTCCGTTCGCAGTTTGCGAGCGAACAAACCAGTAGAGAGAAAGAAACCTTATGCCGACAATCAGCCAGTTGGTGCGAAAAGGGCGCGACCAGGTCAAAAAGAAGTCCAAATCGCCCGCCCTCAAAGGCAACCCGCAAAAGCGGGGCGTCTGCCTCATCGTCCGAACCATGACCCCGAAGAAACCGAACTCGGCTCTTCGCAAAACCGCCCGCGTGCGCCTCGCCGGAACCGGTACGGAAGTCACCGCCTACATCCCGGGCATCGGACACAACCTGCAAGAGCACAGCGTCGTGATGATTCGCGGCGGTCGCGTGAAAGATTTGCCGGGTGTGCG
>JACMMA010000292.1 GCA_014379275.1 Armatimonadota bacterium
CCGGCTATCGCGGAGGAAATCGCCAGCACCGAGTATGTCAGCAGGAGTTCGCCTTGAGTCAGGGCGTTCCGCTCGCCGAAAAACCGCGCCCACAAACGGTTCAGGCCGGTGATACAAAGCAGGATAAACACGACATGAAACGGTAGCGAAAGCGCGGTCGGGTGGGTCGAGTTGCGCACCGATTCCATTTGCATCTGCCAGTAGATGCTCGTCGGAGTCAGGGCAAGGCAAAGCAACACCGAACGCCATGTGACGGCGGAGGTGCGCGGCATGGTCGACGTGGTTGGTTCGGGGGGGCGTGGCCCGGGCGGGGCGGGAATCGGGTTCTTTGCCACCTCGATCTGAGGGAGGGGGAGTGCCATCGGTGCTTTACAGTGTATCCGGGGAACTAAACCGCACCAGCGCGACGAAGTTCCCCGAAACTGCTTCCTAATCCGGGTCGGCTTTGATCGTCAGCGGCGACAGAACGCGGCAGTACCCGCCATACGGGGTTGTCTTGTTCAGGGTCGCGGTGTTCGCCTTGCTGTACAGATACGAAAGGCTGATCGCTTTGGAATGACCATCACAATACAAGGCGTTCATCACGTCGGAATGCCGCGCGACGAAGTTGCCCAATTTGGTCTTGCCGCGCCATTTGTACGGGGCGTCGATGTGGCACTCAAACGGGTAGTCGCCCTTCGTCGAGTAGCCTGACGCTGTGGAGGGACCAGCCGACTCTCCGACCCAGATCGTGGTCGACGGGGCTTCGATCTCCGCCATGCCTCTATATTCGGTGGCGGGCGAAACCGGCGGATCGTCCTTGGTCACGGCGGAATTGGTCGGTTCGGGGTCCGACCAGTACGCGTCGTTGATCGCGTAGGAGCCGTGATTCCGGTTCTTGTCGCCGGGGACCGTATTGAACGGTTTATAGGGTCCCCATTTGGTCCCCGTGACTCCTGAATCCGGATAGTCGAAGGAACTAATCTCGGTCGGGTCGAGGAAATCATCGCCCTGGGAGGGGCAGTTGAAGATGTCGGCGGATTTGGAGTACGGCTGGACTGCGTCCATCCACTGGTACGCATCGGTCGCCGAACCGGGGGCGTGGGTGTTGTCCTGGTCGTACATCCCGTAATAGTGGTTGATCATCCCTTCGTCGTAATCCTGCGAGTACATCAGCATCGCGGTGCCAAGCTGCTTCGTATTCGATAAGCACGAGGTTTGCCGTGCCTTTTCGCGGGCACTCGCGAAGACGGGGAAAAGGATCGCGGCGAGGATGGCGATTATGGCTATCACGACAAGTAATTCGATCAGGGTGAAACCAAACGTGGACGCCGGGCGGCGTGGCGCATTCACAGTTCGTGACATGAGCAGGAACTTTCTAATCGCTGGACGTGACCCACGAAAGATAGATTTCTGAAGTGTGGGGTGAGGTGTTCCGCGACGAAATAATGTACCCGATTTTCCACGCGGATAAAACATAAAAACGGCTTAAAACAAAGATATTTCAGGAGATTTTTTCGGAGCAGACATTTACGGGGTACCGGCAAAGGAACAAAACCGGCACCCGTAAAGGAACAAAACTCGTTTTTGCGCCGAGTTAGTCCCAGATAGGTCGCCCGTTACGAACCCATTTCGTCAGGTTATTCAGGCGGTCAATTTCATCCTGAGTGAGTGTGATCTCCGTGGCGGGCAGTAGTTCCGCCAACTGTTCGGGATTATTCGCGCCGATGATCGGTGCGGTCATCACCGACTGCGCGAGAAGCCACGCCAGCGCGATTTGCGCGACGTTCGCATCATGCGCCGTTGCGATCTCATCCATCCCGGAAAGCAGTTCCCATCCCCGTTCATTCCCGTACCGCCCCAGCGCGCCGTCGGCGCGTTCGCTGGCGGGCTTCGGGGCGTCCTTCCGATATTTGCCGGTCAGGAAGCCGCCCGCGAGCGGCGAGTAGGGGATGACCCCTAGTCCGTAGTGGGTACAGAACGGCTTGGCTTCGTACTCGAAGAGTTGCCGCTCGATCACTGAATATTCCGGCTGGTACGTTTCGAACCGGGCGTAACCGCGCTTCTCGGACACGGCTACCGCTTCCATCAACCGCCACGCCGGGTAGTTCGACGCGCCGATATAGCGCACTTTACCAGCGCGAACCAGGTCATCCAGAGCGGAAAGTGTTTCCTCGATCGGCGTGTTCAGGTCCGTCCAGTGACACTGATACAGGTCGATATAATCGGTGCGCAATCGGCGGAGCGAGTCGTCGCAACACTGAATCACCCGGGAGCGCGAAAGCCCTTCGCCGTTCGGTCCTTCCGCCATGCGCCCGCGCACTTTGGTCGCGAGGATAATATCCGCGCGATTGCCTTTACTGTGCAACCACTCGCCAATAATCTCCTCGGAGCGACCGCCGCGCGATTTATCGCCCGCCCAGGTGGTGTAAATATCCGCGGTATCGATGAAGTCGCCGCCGCCGTCAACAAACGCATCCATTACTGCCACGGATCCCGCGTCATCCGCCGTCCAGCCAAACTGCATCGTGCCCAGGCAAAGCGCGGACACGTTCAACCCCGTCCGTCCCATTTTTCTATACTTCATTTCGTTTCCTTTTTGTTTGTTGAACCGCCAAGACGCCAAGTCCGCCAAGGTAGGAGAAGGAGGAGAGGGTTATGAGGTTTTGCTCCTCGCTCACTGTCGAGGCGGCTTAACGGAACCGGCAAGCCTGGTTTAAAACCCTCTCCTCCTTCTCCTACCTTGGCGGACTTGGCGTCTTGGCGGTTCAAAATCTTCAATTCCGGCGGGCCAGTAGGAGACACACGTCGTCGCGCAGGGTGCCGTTCGCGAACGCCCTGGCTTCGCTGACGACCGTTCCCGCGATGTCCATCAGCGAAGGGAGCGCGCCCACCTCTCGCAAGACACGTTCCACGCCCTCGGTGCCGAAAAACTCTCGCCGTTGCCGCGCTTCCGTGATGCCGTCCGTAAGGATCAGGATCAGGTCACCGCTTCCGAGTTGAAACGTTTCCTCGCTGTACTCCGCCGACGCCATAACGCCGACCGGCATGCCCCCCGCCGAGATCACCTCGATGCCCCCGTCCGCGCGGCGAACAAGCGGTGCCTCGCTCCCGGCGAGCGTCGCGCGGGTCGCACCGTCCTGGTCTACCACGACCACCGTCAGCGCGACGAACGTATCATCCGTTTCGTTCATCGTCGTTTCGCAGAGAAACGTGTTCAGGCGCGACACCGCTTCGGCGGGCGATGCCGTTTCGCGCAAATACACCCGGAGTGCGTACTTGGCTTCCGCGGTTCGCGTCGCCGCGCGGAGCCCTTTCCCGGCGACATCACCGACAACCAGGGCGACGCTCCCGCCCGCGAGACCGAACACGTCGAAGAAGTCGCCGCCGACCTCCGCCTCCGCCCAGGCGGAATCGTAGGTAGCCTCCACGGTCCAGCCAGGGAACTGGTCGGATTTGGGACGCAGTAGCATCGAGCGTTGCAGGGTTTCGGCGATGTTTTTCTCGTGGGCGTAGCGCCGCCGCAACTCCAACAACGCCATCACCTGACGCGCGAGTATTTGAAGCGCGTCGGCTTGCGCGGTGGTCAACTCCCGCGTCTTGTAGTCCAGCACGCACAGTGTGCCGAGTGCGTGTCCGTCCGACGTTTCCAGCAAGGCACCGGCATAGAAGCGCAGACGCGGGTCGCCGGTGACCAGCGGATTGTCCGAAAAACGCGGGTCGATGGTCGTATCCGGCACGACCATCAACCCCGGTTGCAAGATCGCGTGTGCGCAGAGGGACGTGTCGAGGGGCGTTTCGCGGACTCCCAGACCCACTTCGGACTTGAAAAACTGGCGGTCACGGTCGATGAGGTTGATCACCGAGATGGGGGCGTCGCAAATGTGGGAGATGAGACGTGTGATGTTATCGAACGCCTCCTCGACCGGCGAATCCAGGATATCGTAGCGTTTGAGGGCGGAAAGTCTCTCCTCTTCGTTCGGGGGTTTTGTGGCGATCATGTTGGGGAGCTAGAATTCTTGACAAGTGTACCCGACTTCGAGGAGTTTTATCGCCCTTGAAAGGACCGGGTGCTCATTACCCCGCGCCGGATCGGGCGGGTAGGCAGCCCGTACCCGAGTTGTCGTAAGACGGGGAGACCATGTATGAGAGGGGGCACGGGCGTGTTCGGCTTCGGTACGTAGACGGCGTGCCATCATCGAGCTGTCAGAGGCATCGGCGGTTTGAATTGCCTCGTCCAAAATAGTCAAAAATATGGGATAAGGCAAGCGGGTGACAGCCGAACCGAAAAAAATGCGAGCACATATCCGGGGATCTGGCTTGTCGGTGACACGGGACAGCGCGCTTTCCGTGCAAGCGGCGAGAGCTATTCCTTCCTGCGAGCCCAGCGATAACGCCAGGCGACTCGCCCTATCAAGATGCTCTGCCGCCGCAACGTAGTCACCTAATGCCAGCATTGCATCACTGATGCCTTGCTCAGCTTCTTGCTCGATCTGTACCGATCCGTGATCGTGTGCCAGTGATAGCGCGGCGGTGAAATAGGCGTGTGCCGTCGTCGGGTCACGTTGCCCTGAGAAAGCGCGACCGAGCCAAGGTAGAGTCATCATCTCCTGCACGGGATTTCCCGACGTGTGGAATCGCTCGATAGCGCGGCTGCACAAGGCTTCGGCTTCGGCATAATTTTCACGGGCAATCTCCACTGCCGCCAGTCCACGCCATTGGTATGCCAGAAGGAGGTCCTCGCCGGTCCGTCGGGCGAACTCTTCCGCGAGAACGACGCCGCGTTTTTGTGTCGCGGCAGCAAGTTCCAACTCACCATCGTCACGCTGGAGGAAACCGAGCGAATGGAGCAGGTAGATCAGGTTTTCCGTCTCCCCCTGTGCGCGGGCGAGATTTATTGCCCTGTCAAACATAGAGCGTGCCTGATGCGGCTCACCCAGATTGCGCCGGAACAGTGCCTCCGTCAAACGGGTCGGGATTGCGGAATCGGGATCGCCGCTCTGCTCCGCTTTTACTGCTGCAGTCTCCTGCCAGGACAATCCTTCGTAATACCGCCCCGATCGCCACCAGATCGGCTCGATGCCGCGAACAATTCGCTGAGCGGTGGGGGCATCGGCGATCGCTAAACCCGCGCGAAGGTTGCTTTCTTCGGCGGCGACGCGGGTAGCCCATAATTTAGCGTCCGCGCCCCATAACCCTTGATAGGCACTTTCCGCGAACGCCGCCGCCCAATCCGCGAGCCGCCTTCCCACGGCGTCGGCATGAACGTCGGTGTCGTGCATGCTTTTCAGATGGGTAGCCGCGAAGGAGCGAATGGTTTCTAGAAGACGATAACGAGGCGGAGTGTTGGTTTTCGGGTCTCCCGCGTGAATCAGAGAATGATTCGCCAACTCGGAAACCATGACGATGAGCGGTTCCTGGACAGATAAGGGCGCGAACTTCACAATCGCCTCAGCCGCTTCCAGGGTCCATCCGCCACGGAAAAGGGAAAGGCGGGCGAGTAAGGTTTTTTGATCGCGCGATAGCAGGGACCAACTCCATGCGACCGTGTCCATTACCGTGCGCTGACGCTTCGGCGTCGTCACCGAGCCGCCCGACAAAAGGGGGAGCGGAAGATCATCGGCCTCGCATAGTTGTGTTTCTAACTCGCTCAGCGACAGTGTCCGAAGGCGGGAAGCTGCGAGTTCGACCGCGAGTGGTAGACCGTCCAACCGGCGACAAAGGTTCGCTATGCTCGGACTGGTTGATTCGTCCAAAGAAAAGTTTCTCTGAACGCTACTCGCACGAGCAACAAAAAGCCGCCCGGATTCCGACCCGTTAACATCGGCGACTGAGTCGCCCGTAGGGACGGGAAGAGGAGAAAGGGACAATAACTTCTCGTCTCCGAGATTCAATAGGGTACGACTGGTTGTCAAAATCCAGAGTGATGAGGAAGGAATTCGGAGAAGGTCGGCAACCACGAAGGTGAGTGTTGGCAGGAGATGTTCCGCATTATCCAGGAGGAGCAG
>JACMMA010000293.1 GCA_014379275.1 Armatimonadota bacterium
AAAGTCAAGGAGGTCGCGGTAGCGATGGACGGTATCACGATCATCGTCAACCCGAAAAATCCGATCAAGTCGCTCACGCTGGAACAACTGGCGGATATTTATACCGGCAAGACGAAGGATTGGAAAGAGATCGGCGGCACACCGGGCAAGATCGTCGCCATCGGACGCGACAGCTCGTCGGGGACGTATGAATTCTTCAAGGAAGATGTTCTGAAGAAAGCTGACTACCGCAGTGATATGATCTCCAGCAAGGCGAATCCGGCCATCGGCACCAACGTCGCGCAAAGCGCGGGAGCGATCGGCTACATCGGGGTGGCTTTCGCGGAACAGTATGTGAAGGCCGGTAAGGTCAAGGAACTGCCGATCGCGTTCAAAACGGGCGAGGAGCCGGTACTACCGACCGTGGACAATGTCCATTCCGGCAAGTATCCGATCTCCCGTTCCCTTTACAACTATGTTTCGGGCGAACCGGAAGGAATCGCGAAAGCGTACCTCGATTTCGTACTCAGCGAAGAGGGACAGAAGATCGTCGCCGCCGAAGGATACATTACTCTGAAGTAGATGGTCGGGTGGCTAGGTATCAAGGATGCCCCACCTGACTAGTTAATCGTCCAACCAAAATGGCAGCAACAACGGCTCAACCACAGATCGGCAAAACCGGCGCAGGCAACCTTGCTTCGCGCCGGTCCCTGCTCGCCGTTGTCGCCGAAAAGGCGATCACCGGCTGGATTTACCTGTGTGGCGCGTTGTCGGTTATCTTCGTGGCGATGATCTTTTTGTTCGTGCTGAAAGAAGCGTTCCCCCTATTCCGGGAATACCCGATCGGCAATTTTTTCGCCGGGATTCGATGGGACCCTACCGGAACCCCGGAAAAGTTCGGCCTGGTTCCGCTTTTGTTGTCGTCGGTGATGGTGACACTCGGCGCGGTGCTGGTGGCGATCCCTCTCGGACTGATGACAGCCGTTTACCTCGCGGAGATAGCCCCTGCCCCCGTCCGCGACATCGTCAAGCCGGCGGTGGAGTTGCTGGCCGCGATCCCTTCCGTGGTACTCGGCTTTTTCGGGGTAACGATCCTCGCGCCGTTTCTGGCGAAGGTATTTCACCTGGACATCGGGACAACGATGCTCGCCGGCTCTGTCACGCTGGCATTCATGGCGATCCCGACCATAGCGACGATTTCCGAGGACGCCCTTTCCGCGGTCGGCAAAGACTTGAAGCAGGGTAGCCTCGCGCTCGGGGCGACGCGATGGGAAACTATACGACGCGTCTCGATCCCGGCGGCATTTTCCGGGATCATCGCCAGCATCATGCTCGGGATCGGGCGGGCTATCGGCGAAACGATGGTGGTGCTGATGGTCACGGGTTCCGGGGTCGGGACCTCGCTGAATACGATCATGACCGAGCCGCTGAGATCGTTCCGCGCGGTGTTCAGCGCCTACGGCGAAATCTGCAATACGATCACGGCGACGATCGCTTCCGACATGGGCGAGGCCGTCGTCGGCTCCGCGCATTACCACGCGCTGTTTCTGCTCGGCGTGGTGCTGTTCGTGATCACATTCATCATCAATCTCATCGCCGACGCCGCGCTACGGAAGGGACACCTTCAGCAATGAGTACCCCTGTAGCGACGACCGGGTTGCGCTCCTCCGGGACCTCGCAGCGTCAGGCATACGAAAAACTGATGTTCGGCGTGATGGCATTCGGCGCGTTGTGCGTCGTGCTTCCGATGATTTACATTTTCGCCACCCTATTCATCGGCGGAATCGGTAAGATGCTCACCCCCGGATTCCTGACCCTGCCGCCGAGCAACGGTAGCACCGCGGGCGGTATCGGTCCGCAGATCATCGGCACGCTCGCACTGATGTTCGGCACCATTCTGTTCGCGCTGCCGCTCGGCATATCGGCGGCGGTGTATCTGACCGAGTATGCGGGCAAGAACGCGCTCACGCGGGCGATCCGGATGGCGATAGTGAACTTGGCCGGGGTGCCGTCCATCGTTCACGGGTTGTTCGGGCTCGGTTTATTCGTTTATTTCGTCGGCGCATGGATGGACGATATCAGCGGCTTCTCGCGTCTGGACCCGCCGCAAAACTTTTGGGGGCGCCCCACCCTGTTGTGGGGAGCGGCGACACTCGCGATCCTGGTGTTGCCGGTCGTCATTACCGCCACCGAAGAAGCGTTGAAGACGGTGCCCCGCTCCTTCCGGGAGGGAGCTATGGGTCTGGGAGCGACGAAATGGCAGACGATCTGGAAAGTCGTTTTGCCCGCCGCGCTTCCCGGCATTTTGACCGGCGCCATCCTGGCCATCGGGCGCGCGGCGGGCGAAACTGCGCCGATCATTTTGGTCGCGGCGGTGGGCTATAAGACGAGTTTCGCGCCCGTCCCGCCTTTGTATGAGCCGGTGGTCGCTCTCCCGTACCACCTGTTTTACGTCGTTACAGAAGTCGTTCGTGCGACACCGGCGCTCCAGTATGGCACGGCACTGACGTTGCTTTTGATCGTGTTCGGCGTGAATCTCGTGGCGATTATTTTACGGACGCGGTTACGTAAGGCGCGAAAATGGTAACAAATAAGACTATGGTAAGCGGCGAAAAGACGGACGGATCGGCGGTGGATTTGTCACGCAACGGTGCGGGATCGGTAACACTCGGCAAGGGGAGCGGTGCGGCGGATGCCCAGAAGGACATTCCGATCCGGATCGAGACGAGTGAAGTTGACTTTCATTACAGCGATGGTTTTCATGCGCTCAAGAAGATCAACATGCCGCTCTATGACAGGCGCATTACCGCTCTCATCGGGCCGTCCGGTTGCGGCAAGTCTACCTTTCTCCGCTGCCTGAACCGTATGAACGAGGAGATTGACGCCGGTTCGCGCGTCGAGGGCAAAGTCGCACTTGACGGGATCGACATTTACGGCGTGGACGTGGATAAGCCGGAACTTCGCAAACGCATCGGGATGATTTTCCAGGCGCCCAACCCGTTCGGCATGAGCATCTACGACAATGTCGCTTTCGGGCCGCGTTTGCACGGCAAGTACACGAAAGACGATCTAGATGCGCTGGTCAAAACCTGTCTGGAGCAAGCCGCGCTCTGGAACGAAGTCAAAGACAAACTGAAAGCATCGGCGTTTTCGCTTTCGGGCGGTCAAAAGCAGCGGCTTTGTATCGCCCGTACCCTTGCCACGCGACCGGAGGTCGTCCTGATGGATGAGCCGACATCGGCACTCGATCCGGCATCGACGACGAAAATCGAGGAGATGATGGAATCGCTAAAGCGCGAGTACACCATCGTGATCGTGACGCATAATATGCAACAGGCGGCACGTATCAGCGACTACACCGGTTTTTTCTACAAGGGCGATCTTATAGAGTTTGGCCCGACGGATAGCCTGTTTACCAAACCAGCACACAAGCAAACGGAAGATTACATACGAGGAAAGTTCGGATAGGTTTTAGGTGATGGGTGTCGGGGACAGCACTGGGTCGGAATCCGACCGTCAGAAATGGCTCCGACACCGAACACCCGACGCCTAAAACCTAAATCACAATGTCGCTTACATTAAATGGTACCAAAAACGGAAACGGATCGCACGATGACACGTACATACCGGAGTTCTCCCTTCCCACGGGTGACAGCGAAGGTTTTTCCATGTCTGCTGACACGCTGGTAGAACTACGCCGCCGCATCCTGGAAATGGGCGCGGCGACCGAAGAACTAGTACGTGATGCTCTGCGGGCATTGACCGAGCAGAATAGCTCTCTCGCAGCCACCATCATGCCGCGCGACGATGTCGTCGATCGCATGGACATCGAAATCGAGGCGATGTGCCTGCGTCTTCTTGCCGTACCGAACCCCAAGCCGGAAGAGTTGCGGCTGATAAGCGCCGCTTTGAAGGTGATCACCGACATCGAGCGCATCGGCGACCATGCGGTGGATATCGCCAAAATCAGCCAGCGGATGGGGCGCGAGATGTTCTACAAGCCGCTGGTAGATATTCCACGCCTGGGCGAAATGACCCGCCAGATGCTCCACGACGCTCTGGAAGCGTTCGTGCACCGCGATCTCGTTCGCGTCGAGCGGGTGATTGCGGGCGACGACAACGTAGACGCGCTGTACGCCCGCATGCGCAAGGAGTTGCAACAGATTATGCTAGAGGACCCGTCCTCTGTCCTGCAAGCCTCGTACCTGCTGTTCGTCTCCCATTACTTGGAGCGGATCTGTGATCACTGCACGAACATCGCGGAGCGGGTGGCGTTCATGGAGACCGGCGAAATGAAACACTCCTCGCCGAAAAAAGCTCCCAAGGACTTGCCCCCACTCCCTCCGGTGCGTGTTTCCACAAACGGACGCTAGTCAACCGCCGGAACCCGCGTAACCAAACGCGGGCTCCGGACGTCGGGTAGAATAGTCACGATGGGAATCCGTCTCAGATTTCGGAAAGATGAAGCGGTT
>JACMMA010000294.1 GCA_014379275.1 Armatimonadota bacterium
GAAAGACAGACTTTGCAAACAGTGATATTGGTTCATGGGGCGGGCGGGGGCGGATGGGAATACGACCTCTGGAAGCCCGTCTTCGAGCGTGGTGGCTACCGGTTCGTCGCTAAAGACCTTGAGCCGGTAGCGGGTGGACTGGCGAAAACAACATTCAGCGACTACGTCTCGCAGGTTAAATCGTGGGTGGGACGCGGGGAACCGCCGATCCTGATCGGGGCGAGCATGGGCGGGATAATCGCGCTCAAAGTCGCCGAGGATGTAAAGCCCACTGCGGTCGTTCTCGTCAACAGCGTTCCACCGGCGGGGGTCCCCACGGCACGAACGCCGAAAGACCGGTACCCGGAGGTCGTAAAGTGGGCGAATGGTCCCCTTTCCGAAACGCGCGACGCGATGCCCGACAGCGATGAGGTGACGATACAGAAAGCGTGGAAGCGATGGCGCGACGAATCGGGCGGCGTGATGAACACGCTCAACGAACGTGTTTCGGTACGCAAGCCCACCTGCCCCGTGTTGGTCGTCGTCGGTGCGAAAGATACCGACATCTCCCCGGAAACGAGTCGTAATGTAGCGGAATGGGCAAGCGCCGACATTCACCAGTACGCGAACATGAGTCATGTCGGTCCGTTGCTATCGCGCCGCGCAACCGAAGTCGCGGGCAGCATCGTTACCTGGCTTAAAGCGCACTGATGATCGGGGGGTCAGAAAGACAAAAAATCGACAAAGCATGTGCTCTGGCAGGATAAGACGCTACACGCCACGAAAATACCGAGTAGCCGCGTGTAACGTGTTGTCCGGTTCGGGTGTCTGGTTGAAAAGGCGACACGCGTCTGCCAAAGGGAGGCTTTATGGGACTTTTCGACGCCCTGCGCGGGCAATTCATAGATATCATCGAGTGGCTCGATTCCACGAACGACACAATGGCGTATCGCTTCGAACGACACAATAACGAGATTAAGAATGGCGCGAAGTTGATAGTGCGTCCCGGTCAGGAAGCCGTTTTTGTTTCCGAGGGCCAAGTCGCAGATGAGTTTCCGCCGGGGACGTATACACTGACCACGCAGAACATGCCGATCCTTTCCACACTTCAAGGATGGAAGTACGGGTTCAACTCACCGTTCAAAGCCGAGGTGTATTTCTTTTCCACCAAACAGTTCACCAATCTGAAATGGGGTACGTCGAACCCGATCACTCTCCGTGACCCGGAAATCGGGCCCGTCCGGCTACGTGCGTACGGCACCTACAACATTCGCGTCGCGCACGGGGCAACCCTCCTGCGCCAGTTAGTGTCCACGGACGGGCGCTTCGAGACGGACGAGATCTCGGAATCCCTGCGGGCGTTGGTGGTTTCACAGTTCGTCTCCTGGCTCGGACAGTCCGGCATTTCGGTCTACGATTTCGCCGCGAAGTATACCGAGATCGGCGACACGATGCGCACGGTTCTTCAACCGAACTTCGCGGATTTCGGTCTGGAAGTGATGCAGGTCAACATCGAGAATATAGGACTACCGCCCGAAGTCGAAAAAGCCCTCGACCGCCGCACCCAGATGGGCATTCTCGGCGACATGAATAAGTACACCCAGTTCCAAGCTGCGAACGCCATTGAAGCGTCGGCGAGCAACCCCGGCGGCGGCAACCCGGCACTGGATCTTGCGATGGGAATGGCACTCGGCAACCGCGTCGCCGCCAATCTGAATCAAGCGCAACCGGAGGGTATATCGGCCCCTCCTCCGCTCCCGAATTCTGCAGTCTGGTATGTCGGGGTCGGCGGAAAGCAAGAAGGACCGTTCGACCCGGGTACCCTCCAAGCGCGTGCGGCGTCGGGGCAAATCACGGGCGAGACGCTGGTCTGGAAAAACGGCATGGCAGGTTGGGTTGCCGCCGGCCAGGTGCCGGATTTGATACCTTTGTTTGCGTCGGTGCCGCCCCCTTTACCAGGGGCATAGCGACACGACAAAAATCGCCCACCAACTTGCCGGGCGATTTTTGTCGACGACGGCAGAGAACATACCTGACGCTCCCATGTTACAACAATCGCAAGAGTTCGATACTCCCCCGCCTGCGACGCGCACCCGATTCCCCTGCACGTCGTGTGGTGCGGACATGGAGTTCGATGCCAAAACCGGCGGGATGAAATGCCCCTACTGCGGACACACGGCGGAAGTCCCCGCGTCGGTTGGGGCGGGTCTCGCGCAGATCGAGGAGCGTCCTCTCGAGGACTATTTGCACATCGCCCCGGAGCGGTTGGCGAAACTGTCGGCGTCTGCCCTCGAAGTGACTTGCTCTGGGTGTGGGTCTACCATCGAGTTCGAGCCGCCGAAAGTCGCCGGGGACTGCCCGTTCTGCGGCGCAAAGATCGTTGCGCAACCACGCGCCGCCGACCCTCTGGTTGCGCCCGAGGGGGTTCTGCCCTTTTCGGTGACCCAGAAAGCGGCATCGGAAAGCATACGGCAGTGGATTTCGACGCGATGGTTCGCCCCTAACGCGCTCAAGAAACAAGCGGAGCAGGATAAATCGCAGGGCGTCTATTTGCCGTTCTGGACGTACGACGCCGGGACATGGAGCCGCTACAGCGGAGAACGCGGCATCTACTATTATGTGTCGGAATCGTATTCCGACAGCAACGGCAACCGGCAAACCCGCCAGGTGCGGAAAATCCGGTGGCACTCTGCATCGGGTTCGGTGAGCCACTTCTTTGACGATGTGCTGATCGCGGCGACGCAATCCGTGCCGCGAAACCGACTGGACGCTCTGGAGCCGTGGGGACTGGAAAACATCCAGCCGTACGAACCAGCGTTCTTGTCCGGCTTTCAGGCGCAACGGTACCAGATCGATCTCGCCGCCGGCTTCGAGCAAGCGAAGGGCGTCATGGCGAGTTATATCGACACGCTCGTGCGGCAGGACATCGGCGGCGACGAGCAACGGGTACATACGGTAGACACCCGCTACAGCGACCTGACGTTCAAGCATCTATTGCTCCCGGTGTATATTTCCGCGTATCGGTATCAGGGCAAGGTATTCCAGGTAATTGTCAATGCCCGCACCGGCGAGGTGCAGGGAGAACGCCCGTACAGCATCTGGAAAATAACGTTCGCGGTGCTTACGGCGCTGTTGATCATTGGCTTGATCTATTATTACAGCGAATACGGACCCAGGGCACAATAAAAATTGGACGAAACACGAAGCGAAGTCGCGTTTTGGGTGGCACTTTTTGGGGGGCTTTTCTTCACGTATAACAGCAGTGCTGCGCTCCTGACGAACGTGGCGCGTGCCGGGCGGGGCAGATTACTCCAAGGGGAGGATGCCGTTGTGTACGGATGGATCGTTTTAATGATAGGCGTCACGATGCTACTCTTCGCCCTCATGCGCTTTATCGCAATTCGTCAGCGGTGAGTCGCAGGAGTCAGCGGTAACGTCGGAGAACCTAATTTCGCAACACATTATTTTGCAACGGAGCTTACCCAACCATGACACTGCGCGTCAGCGAAAACCGCCGTTTTTTACAACAGCCCGACGGCACCCCTTTTTTCTATCTCGGCGACACCGCCTGGGAGTTGTTCCACCGGTTGTCATTCGAAGAAGCCGACCGCTACCTGACCGACCGCACGGAGAAGGGCTTCACGGTGATTCAGTGCGTCGCGCTGGCGGAGTTGGACGGCATCCGCACTCCGAACGAGAATGGCGACACACCTTTTCTCGGTGAGGACCCGACGCGACCGAACGAAGCCTACTGGAAACATGTGGACCGTGTAATCGCCCGCACCGCCGAACTCGGTATGGTGGCTGGCGTCCTGCCGACATGGGGCGACAAATGGAACAAAGCGTGGGGCGCGGGACCGCCGTTTTTCACGCCGGAGAACGCCCGGGCGTATGGTCAGTTTCTCGGGAATCGATATAGGGACGCTCCTTCCTTGATCTGGATTCTGGGCGGCGACCGCTCGATAGAGAACGACACCCACCGGGCGATTATCCGGGCGATGGCGGCGGGGATCGCGGCGGGTGACGGTGGCGCACACTTACAAACATTCCATCCGCAAGGACAGCAAACCTCGTCTACCCACTTTCATAACGACGACTGGCTGGCGTTCAACATGTACCAGACGGGACATACGTTCGACCGCGATAACTTCAACAGCGTCGCGGCGGACTACGCCCTGGCGCCCACAAAACCGTGTCTCGATTCCGAACCGGGGTACGAGGACCACCCGAACGCCTGGAAACCCGAAACCGGGTACTTTGACGGTTACGAGTGCCGGAAATGGCTCTGGTGGGGCGTGCTTGCCGGGGCGTGTGGTCACACCTACGGCTGTCACCCGATCTGGCAGTTTTATGAGAAGGGGAAGCGTGAGCCGGTGGGATTCGTCCGCAACAACTGGCAGGATGCCCTGCATTTTCCCGGTTCAGGTCAAATGCGCCACGCGAAAGACCTGCTCCTCGCCCGCCCCTACTTTTCCCGTATCCCGGACCAATCGCTGATCGTTTCCGACGCCTACGACGGCAAACTGGTACGTACACATCACATCCAGGCTAGCCGGGACGAAAACGGAGCCTACGCCATCGTGTACAGCGCGTCGGGTCAACCGTTCACCGTGGACATGACGAAGCTATCGGGCACCGCGAAAGCCGCCTGGTTCGACCCGCGGAACGGCAAAACCGATTCCATCGGCGAGTTCCACAATACCGACGTGCAAGAGTTCACGCCGCCCAGCAATGGACGCGGCTCCGACTGGGTCCTCACGCTGGATACGGTTTAATCGCCAAGACGCCAAGTTCGCCAATGTCAGAGAAGGAGAAGACAGGAGTCTGTCAAGTAGATTCCAGCGGTTTAAGAGTTGACCTCGCTAACGAGTGAACACACCACTTCAGAACCTTCTGTCTTCTCTCCTCCCAACCTTGGCGGACTTGGCGTCTTGGCGGTTGGAAACAAAAAATGACCGACACAGAACAACTAATCGAACACTACAGCGACCCAGCATTCGCGCCGCCCAAGACCGAGACCGTTCACGCAGGACCACTTTCCGTCGTGGTGACGGCAGACGGCGACATCCGCTACATCCGCTCCGGCGAGCACGAATTGATACGCCGGGTCTATGCCGCCGTCCGGGCGAGCGATTGGTGGACGGTACCCGCGGTAACCACCGTCCTGGAAAAGACCGTGGGTAGCAATACATTCCGCATCGTCTCCGAGGCACTTTACAGCGCGACGAATCGCGGGATCGGCTTCCGTGCCATCCTCACACTGACCGGGGATTCCGACGGACGGGTTACGTTCGACTTCGACGGCGAAGCGTTGACCGATTTCGAGCGCAAGCGCATCGGTATATGTGTCCTCCACCCGGCGGATGCGAAGGGCACGCCCGTGACGGTGACACATACAGACGGCAGTCAGGAGGCGGGTTCCCTTCCCGATACCATCGCTCCCCATCAGCCGTTCTTCGATATCGCGGCGATCCGGCACACGGTGGCGGACGGGTTGGATGCCGAAGTCACGTTCACCGGCGACGTGTTCGAGATGGAGGACCAGCGCAACTGGCTCGACGCTTCGTTCAAGACGTACTCGACGCCGCTGGCGTTGCCGACACCGGTGGTGGTGAAGGCAGGCGAGCGGGTACGGCAGACGGTTACCGTGCGCCCTCACCCCGCCCCCCTCTCCCTCGGAAGGGAGAGGGGGGAGAACACTACCGGAGGCATCATGCTCTCCGGGTCGCGCGACGCCCTCGGTCGCCCCCCTCTCCCTTCCGAGGGAGAGGGGGGCGGCGGGGTGAGGGCAGCGAGCATCGGCATCGTCTGGTCCGAAGATATCGCCAAACCGGACGCCACGCTGTCCCTGCCATCGAACGTGCACATCTGGTTGGAACTGGATCTTGCTAAACCGCGATGGCAAAAACTCCTGGCGCGTGCGGACGAATTCGCTTGGCGGAACGGGTCGGCTTTGTACGTGTGCATCAAGAACGCCGGAACTTACCTGCGGGGCAAAACATCGAAAATCGCGTCCGCCATCGGGCGTGATGTGGCAAAAGTCAAATCATCCGCGGCCATGCCCATACCGAAGGCAACTGCTAAATGGTTCGTCATCGGCGTAACCGAACGAGAGCAATTGCAACTTGTGCGGGAGATCATTCCTTCCTCCTCACTCACCATCGGCTTTGTGTCCAATTTTACGGAACTCAATCGTATTCGCCCGGATGTCTCGATGATAGACAGCCTGTTTTTCGCCGGTAATCCCCAGGTACACGCGACTGATTCGCTTTCCATCGCGGAAACGCCGCCGATGATCGCGGAAGTGATTCGTACCGCACGGGTGTTCGCGAATGGCAGACCGGTTCATGTCGGACCGCTGACGTTCACCGGACCGTATGCGGCGAACGACCCGCGTGAGACGGCGCGGTTCGGGCAGGAGTGGTACGAGCAGATCCTTGCGCACGCCGTCGAAGCCGGGGCGGACAGCGTCACGCTCGGAGCGAGCGCCCTACCGGTCCTGATGAAATGGCACGCGAGAGAGGGCACACGATGAGTGATGTGAAACGTTTCGTCCTTTTCGGCGCGGGTTTCTGGGCGCGGTATCAACTCTCCGCCTGGGGCGAACAACGGGGCACGGAGTGCGCCGCCGTCGTTGACTTGGACGCGAAAAAGGCGCTGTCGCTCGCAGGGGGGACGCGTGCCGTTTTCACCGACGCAACGACCGCGCTGGAAGAAATCCGCCCGGACTTCGCCGACATCGTCACGCCAGTCGAAACGCACGTTGCCCTTGCCCGGCTCTGTCTCGAACGCGGCGTCCCAGTTATCTGCCAGAAACCACTCGCGCCGACTGTCGCCGAAGCCGATTCACTGGTCAAGGATTTCGCCGCCGCGGGCATTCCGCTACTGGTGCATGAAAACTGGCGGTGGCAGACGCCGATCCGCGCGGCGGCGGCAGTGCTGAAATCAGGCAAGATCGGGACGGCGCACCGGGCACGGGTGTCGTTCGTTTGCTCGTTCCCGGTGTTCGACAACCAGCCGTTCCTTGCTACCCTGGCGCGATTCATCCTCACCGACATCGGCTCGCACGTTCTGGACGTCGCTCGATTTCTCTTCGGCGAGGCGCGTTCGGTCTACGCCCTGACAAAGCGCGTGAACCCGAAGATAGCGGGCGAGGATGTCGCGACGGTCATAATGCCGATGGGTGAGGCACAAACCGCAGTCACGGTGGAAATGAGTTATGCGTCCCGGACCGAGTGCGAACGGTTCCCGCAAACGTATCTTTTCGTGGAAGGCGATCGGGGCAGCCTGGAAATCGGACCGGATTACCTGCTACGCGTCACGGACGAAACCGGGACGCATGTTTCGCGCCATGCACCGCCTCGCTATGCCTGGGCAGACCCGCAGTACGACCTGGTACAGGCGAGTATGGTGCCCTGTATCGCCGACCTGTTCGGGCATTTAAGCGGAACCGGTGTCGCGGAGACGACCGGCGCGGATAATTGCGAAACGCTCCGGCTCGTGTTCGCGGCATATGAATCTGCCGAATCGGGGAGCGTAGTACCGTTGTAACAGTTGGTTTGCCGTCGGGGGTTTCTAAACCCCCGACCGCGTTTCTTTTCGCAGATTGCGGATCTCCCATAAGGCTTCCAGCGTGCGGGATAGAAGCCCGGTGAATCGCACGAGGTTGGCTTCGTCCTGCGCGGAAAACTCGCCCTCGTACTTGTCGGAGAGTTGTAGCAAACCCCAGTTTCGTCCATCGCTGTCGATGATCGGGGCCGTCAGCCAGCCGCGCATCGGGGGATGTTTTCCGGCTTCGGCGCCAAAACCTTTGTACTCGGGGTGCGCCTCCAGTTCCGCCTGCGTAAGACGAACCGGCTTGTTGTGCGTCAGGAGCCAGCCGTGGATGCCGTAACCGGTCGCGGGGGTCTGGTACCCCCGCCATGCTTCGTACTTCTGGCTGAGCGAGAAGTACTTACGGATGCTCCCCCAATCCCCGTCTACGATGATCGCCGCCGCGCTTTGATGCGCCCCAACTAAATGACGGATCAGTTCGACCGCGTCGGACAACACGGCGTTCGCGTCGCTGGCGAATTGTTCGTCGGTCGCGTCCGGGTCGGGCATGACAGGGTTCGGTGTTGCCCCGATGGGGGCGTTGGCATACACGTTGCTATACGATTCCACTCACGTTTCCTTCCAGTGATTCGGGGAGGGACGATCACTGATGGAATTGTACACGTACAGGGAAACTTTATGCCTACTCTTTCGGTCAGGAGCGAGATTTAGACCTTGCGTTCCTCGAAGCCGACCGGAGAAGGGAAGGTTTCGGAGTCCGGTTCGCTGATCTGGGACGGACGGGGGTGAACGCAGGGGAAGTCTTTTTCCACGTAGAACGAGAATGCTTCGCTGTCGTTGCCGGGACCGGATTGGTAACAGTAGACGCCCTCACAGGTGAAGTCGGCGAGTGTTTCGACATCGGCCTTGCTGATATCAAACAGGACGACGTTCCCTGACGCACTGATTTCGCTCTGCGTGCCACCGGGCAGAAGGAGCACCGTCCAACTGCTGCCGACAGGCGCGCCAGGAATGCGAAGTCGCTCCTCTAAAGGTTCGCCCCGTTCCAGGCTGGCAAGTTCGGTCGGTGAAATGCGAAGTCGCAAGCTGCCCGAAGTCCAACGTATTTTCATGTTGTTTTTCCTGTTCCAATTCCGACTGATGTTACGAAAAGAAGTGTGTCTCGCCGGTTGTCAACACCCTATCTTACGGATGTTTCTGTTTTATCTCCGGAAAACACGTACGAAACGTTCTCATGGAAACAGAACAGAAACAAATATCCGATACAATCGCAAGTAACCGGGGCGGGTTTGTCGGGGTGGGCGATTAAAAAACCGATTCACCGTCCCTGAAACGTCGCCCACTGCTCTGGCGTATTCACATTCGCTAGCGCTGGCGCGAGTTCGGACGGCACATCCGCTATCTGAAATTTTCCCTCACCCGCACGGATTAGTGCGTGCAACGACCCCTTCCCCGCGCTGATATTCGTGTCAATCAGGGATATAGAGGCGGGCAAATAGATCGCAAAAAGGGGTTCCATTTGCTCCCCGTTTCGCGTCACGACGCCGTACTCGTTGCGTCGCTGCTCGAAAAGCCATACCAGAGCCTCGTCCGTAAGTGCAGGCAAATCGCAGGACAGCACGAGCAGGGGCAGATTTCCTGCATGCCGTAGCGCGGTTCGAAGCCCCCCGATGGGACCGATGCCGGATAGATCGTCGGGTATAAATTCGGCGGGGAGACCTCTCCAATCGCCGGGTCTGTCTCTTCCAACAATCAGCGGGGGGAGTCGGGACACGGCTTGTGCGAGACGCGTCGTTCTTTCGAGAAACGTTTCACCGTCTCGGATTAAACTTGCTTTGTCGGTACCCATCCGGCGACTTTCGCCACCTGCCAGGATGGTCACCATGACCGCTTCGTTGTTTTTTTGGCTCGCCACGGTTTGTATTGTAACCCGTTCCGCTTCAACGTGTCGGATAGACTAAAGGAAAGAACATGCTCAAACAAACCCAGGACGAAGAAGTAACCACCTATCGGAGCGAGGCTTCCCGTGCCGATACCGGCTCCTACGCCGCGCAAACTGTCGCCCCCGTTTACACAACCGACACCGGACTGCGCGAACGACCGGCGACCGCGATGCCGGGCTTTATCGGGCTGATCGCGATGCTCGCGGCGGCGTACTTTTCCTATGCGATGTTCGCGGGTGGCAACATAATTGTCGGCGTCCTGCTCACCATCGTGTTCTTCTGGCTATGGAGCAGTTCGATGATCATCGAGCCGAATGGGAGTCGTATCCTGACACTGTTCGGGAAATACCAGGGCACGCTCCGGCAGAACGGCTGGTACTTCGTCAACCCACTCACCGGAAAAAGCTCCCTTTCCCTCCGCGCCCGCACCCTGAACGGCGACCGACTGAAAGTCAATGATTCGGCGGGCAACCCGGTCGAGATCGCCGCGATCATCGTCTGGCGCGTTTCGGACACTTACCGTGCGTCGTTCGAGGTGGATCGTTACGAGGAGTTCGTCCGATTGCAGAGCGAAACGGCAGTTCGGCATCTGGCATCCACGCACCCTTACGATGCCGAAGATCATGAAATATCGCTCCGGCGCAACACCGACATCGTTTCCGAGGACCTGAAATCGGAACTGAACGAGCGACTCGCCCGCGCCGGCGTGGAAGTGCTGGAGGCGCGGCTCTCGCACCTCGCCTACGCCCCGGAGATCGCGGGAGCCATGCTCCGCCGCCAGCAAGCGTCCGCCGTGATCGCCGCACGCCAGAAGATCGTCGAGGGCGCGGTCGGCATGGTCGAACTCGCTC